>JBDTUW010000001.1:0-26007 GCA_040007555.1 Acidobacteriota bacterium
CGCTTTGCTGGATAAACGATCAGCTCGAGGAAGTTCTGATGAGTTCTAAAGCCCCAGCGCTCGAGATGCGCGGAATCAGCAAATCCTTCGCCGGGAATGCAGTGCTCGTGGATGTCGACCTGCAGGTCGCGGCGGGTGAAGTTCACGCCCTGGTGGGCGAAAATGGGGCCGGAAAATCGACGTTGATGAAGATCCTCGCAGGCGTCTACCAGCCGGATGGCGGCGAGATATTTATGGATGGGAATCCGGTGCATTTCGCGCGTCCTGGCGATGCGCTTAAGTCCGGAATCGCCATGATCTTCCAGGAGCTTTCTCTCGCTCCGCACCTGACCGTCGCCGAGAATATCTTTCTTGGACGTGAACCTCTTGCGCTCAAGCATCTCGGACTGATCGATCGCAAGGCTCTCAATGAACGCGCCGCCGCACTGCTTACCGAGTACGGATTTCGCATCAACGCGCGCTCTCCCGTAAGCTGGCTGAGTGCGGCCGACAGACAGTTGGTAGAGATCACGCGGGCAATCGTCGAGGCGCGTCGGGTAATCGTCATGGACGAGCCCACCTCATCGCTGACGACGAACGAAGTGGAGGAGCTTTTTCGCTTGATTCGTGACCTGAGGGCACGAGGGCTTGCGATCGTCTATATCTCCCATCGCCTCGAAGAGCTTGACGTGATTGCCGACGGGCTGTCGATTCTTCGCGACGGCCGTGCTGTCTATTCGGGTGCCTGGGGTGCGATCTCGACTGATGAGATGATTCGTCATATGGCGGGGCGTGAGCTGAAGGAAATCTTTCCACCGCGCTCTGCGGCGATCGGTGACGTCAAGCTGCGTGTTGAAGGGCTTTCGAGACGACCAAAGTTCGCAAAAGTGAGTTTCGAGGCGCGTTCCGGCGAGATAGTCGGTATTGCGGGGCTGGCCGGCGCGGGCAGGACGGAGGTTGTCGAGGCGATCTTTGGCGCTCAGCCCGCTGACGAAGGGCGCATTCTCGTCGATGGCAAGCTGATTGAGAGGGTCCGACCACGGAAAGCAGTTGAGCATTCCGTCAGTCTCCTGACCGAGGATCGCAAGCGGACGGGTTTGTGCTTGAATCTGTCGATCGCCAACAACGTGACGCTGGCCAGCGTCTCAAAACTGGTCCGTGGTGGCCGCGTTCAGCGTCGCAAAGAGATCGAGGCTGCGAAGACCTATATCAGCAAGCTTCACATTCAGCCCCCGCAGCCCAGTCAGCCGGTTGGCCGGTTGAGCGGCGGAAACCAGCAGAAGACCCTTCTTGGGCGCTGGCTCTTTGCCGACACAAAAGTGTTTCTGCTCGATGAACCGACGCGAGGCGTCGATGTCGCTGCCCGCGTCGAAATCTATCGCGCGATCAATGAACTGGCAGAAGCCGGTGCCGCGATTGTTATGGTTTCGTCCGATCTTCCGGAACTCTTAGGAATGGCGGATCGCATCCTGGTGCTGCGGCGAGGCACCCTGGTAGCGGAACTTGACGCGGCTCACGCCACGCAGGAGGAGATACTCAAGTTCGCTGCTGTTGATTTGCCGCCGCAGCCACTCGTTGATGAAGTAAGCAACATCGCGCACTAGATCGCCAAACTCGAGTTGGTCGCCCCGTAGAAGTACGTCAACAAGGCGCCAGGGCGCGAGGTTATTCGATTGCGGGAATTGGAGTGCGGCTTGACTCGCGGAAGCGGGCTGTCTTAAGGTGCCGACGTCCTACATTCTCCCGCTCACTAAAGTAAAAAAAGATGCCTGAGTGGATAAAGCGACTTCTTCCGTTTCTCAGCCTGCTCGCGCTTTGCGCGCTGATTGCCGCGCTTGAGCCGAGGTTTCTCTCGGCGGGCAATCTCGCCAGTGTCGCGAGGCAAACTGCTGTCATCACCATCATGGCCATGGGGATGACGATGGTCATGGTATCGGGAGGAATCGACCTTTCCGTCGGCTCCATCATGGCATTTTGCGGCGTCACCGGCGCCATGACCATGGCGAACGGCGGCTCGGTCCTCGCCGGCATCGCGGTCGCCATTGCCACTGGAATCATGCTTGGGCTGATCAACGGAATCGCCGTCGCATCGCTGCGCATCCCACCCTTTATTGTCACGCTTGGGGCAATGGGTATTTACCGCGGTGCCGTACTCCTGATTACCGACGGCAACGCGGTTGTCGGCCTTCCTTCGACTTTCGGGTACCTCGCTGAAGGCAATCTGTTCGGAATTCTACCCATACCTCTCTTGATGGTGATCATCGTCGCTGGCGGTATTCACTTCATTCTCAGCCAGACGCGGCTGGGAAGGTATTGCTACGCGATAGGCAGCAATGTCGAGGCGGCGCGGTACGCGGGAATCAACGTCGCCCGCAATCAGATGATCTTCTATGCGATTCTCGGCGCGCTCACCGGCCTCGCCGGAGCGATCGAGGCGGCAAGGCTGGTCACCGGGCAACCAACCGCTGGCGAAGGATACGAGCTAAGGGTTATCGCAGCGGTCGTCATTGGCGGTGGGAGCCTGAGCGGCGGGCAGGGAACGGTTCTCGGGACCATTATCGGCTCACTTATCATGGGCGTGCTCGCGAATGGCGCGAATCTCCTGGGCATCTCATCGTTCGCGCAGCAGATTGTCATCGGAGCCGTCATCGTGCTGGCGGTCACCTTCGACGAGTTTCAAAGACGGCGTCTGGAAAGCACATCATCGTAACTTTGGACATTTTATGAAGATTACACAATTTAGGAAACCTGGTACGGGCGAACCTCGACTTGGCCTCCTTCGGGACGGCAAAGTAGCGGATGTGACCGAAGCAATTGCGGACATGAAGTCGGTCATCAGTGGTGGCGCGGTGGCGCTCAAGCAGCTGGCTGGCGCAACTGCGTCGATGACCTACGATGAGAGAGACCTTGAGTTTCTGCCGGTTGTTTATCCGGGCAAGATAGTGGCGATCGGCCGGAACTACTTTGACCACGCAGTGGAGGGTGGCAGCGAGCCTCCACCCGCACCGCTGATCTTCACAAAACTACCCAACTCGCTAAACGCGCATGGGGCGCCGATCGTCCTGCCGAGTATCTCGACGCAGGTAGACTTCGAAGCGGAACTCGCGGTGGTCATCGGCCGGAAAGCGACGAGGGTCTCGGAAGCCGAGGCGCTCGATTATGTCTTCGGCTACACGCTCATTCACGATGTCAGCGCTCGCGATCTGCAGTTTGGGGACGGGCAGTGGGTTCGCGGGAAGAGCCTTGACACATTCGCGCCACTCGGACCCTTCATCACGACAAAGGATGAGATCTCTGACGTACAGGCGCTCAAGATCGAAGGCGTGCTCAATGGCGAGGTCATGCAGTCATCGAGTACCGGAAAGATGATCTTTCCGGTCGCGTATCTGATTCACTACATAGCGCAGGCGATCACACTTGAGCCGGGAGACGTGATTGCAACCGGGACACCTGAGGGTGTTGGTATTTTCCGCAAACCCCCGATTCTACTTAAGGCTGGTGACGTCTTTGAGGTTGTTATTGAGGGCCTCGGAACGCTCAGCAACCCGGTCGTGCAGGGCGAATGATGGCTCTTTGAATGGGCAAGGCTCATGACCGAATATTTTATCGGGATTGACAGTGGTACGCAGAGCACCAAGACGCTGGTGCTTGATTCGTCAAACGGCGAGATAGTGGCTAGCGCCACTGCAACCTATGACCTGATCGAAGGACTCCCACCGGGACACAAAGAGCAGAATCCATCCTCGTGGACCGATGCTGTGCGCGAGACAATCCCGCGAGTTCTCAATGAGTCGGGTATCGATCGAGGCAGCGTTTGCGGGATCGGCGTTTCCGGCCAACAGCACGGGTTTGTTGCCCTGGACGCCGAGGACCTCGTCATTCGGCCCGCCAAGCTCTGGTGTGATACGAGCACCGAGGCGGAGTGCGCGGAGATTATTGCGAGTCTCGGAGGGCTTGAGTCAACTATCGAAACCGTCGGCAATGGAATGCCCGCGGGATTTACGGCACCGAAAATACTCTGGCTCAAGAAACACGAGCCGGAGAGTTACGCGCGTCTCCGATCTGTGCTCCTTCCGCACGATTACATCAACTTCTTCTTGACGGGGCGAAAGTGGATGGAGGACGGCGACGCCTCCGGAACTGGTTTGTTCGATGTCAGAAGGCGCACCTGGTCGCAACGCGCGATTGATGCGATTGACCCCAATCTTGCAGCCATGCTGCCGCATCGGATTGGTGATGATCAGATCAGCGGTCATCTCCGCGATGAGTTGAGGGCGGAGTGGGGACTTGGGGCGAAGGTGATTGTCAGCGCCGGTGGCGGCGATAACATGATGGGCGCCATTGGCACCGGCAATGTTAAGCAGGGAGTCGTCTCCGTAAGCCTTGGGACATCAGGGACAGTCTATGCCTGCTCGGAGTCACCAGTGGTTGATCCGCAGGGTGAGATCGCGGCATTTTGTGACTCGACCGGAAGATGGCTCCCACTTGTCTGCACGATGAACGTTACCGCTGCCACCGAAATGGTTCGCCAGCGGTTCGGTCTGTCTTACACGGCGCTCTCCGAAGCTGCACTTTCCTCACCACCGGGTAACGATGGGCTATTGCTCATCCCATTCTTCGAGGGCGAACGGACACCCGATCGGCCTGACGGAACCGGGGTGTACTTTGGTGTGCGTGAGAAGACGTTCGATATTCCGCACTTCGCGCGAGCTGCAATGGAAGGCACTGCGCTGGGGCTCAATTATGGGCTCAACCGAATGCGCGACCTTGGCATTGAGATTCATGAGATTCGAGCGACCGGTGGCGGCTCAAAAAGCGAGGCCTGGCGCCAGATCCTCGCTGATGTGTTCAATGCTGAGGTCGTCTGCCTGAAGAATGAGGAGGGCGCCGCGCTGGGCGCCGCTCTGCAGGCGATGTGGGCGTACAGAAATGCAATGGGCGACGCGATAGGGATAGAGGAACTGTGCGAACGCTTCGCCGGCCTCGAAGAATCTACTCGAGTGCTGCCGCGGCCAGCGGAAGCGGGCGTTTACCAGCGCCTGCAGACGCTACATAACCAGCTCGCGAACGATCTTCGTGGCGCGTTCGCGCTTCATCGCGGATTCATCACAACCTGAGACTGGAACGGAGAGTCAAATTGAAAAAAGTCGTGATTCTATCGCTGATATGCGCTGGCGCACTCGGTGCTTTCGTATCGGTGTCGGCGAGAGATCAGGCAAAGACGTCGCCCAGGCGGATTGCATTGCGTGCCGCCAACCTGCTCAATGTTACGGATGGTCAGATGATTCGCAACCCTGTCATCCTTATCGAGGGCGAGCGAATTGTTCAGGTCGGTTCCGAAATCCCGATTCCGCCGGAAAGTGAAGTCATCGATCTCGGAAGCGCGACTCTGCTTCCGGGTTTGATCGATTGTCACACTCATATCACTTCCCAGCCGCAGAACTACTACGAAGACATTTTTCGCAAGAGCGCAATTGATGTTGCGGTCACAGCTCATGTTTATGCGCGCCGCACTCTTGAAGCGGGGTTCACCTCAGCCCGTGATGTCGGCGCCAGTGAGTTCGTGGACGTTGCCCTGCGGAACGCGATTAACTCAGGAATGGTAGTTGGACCACGCCTGCAGGTCGCAACGTTGACCGTGGGTGCGACGGGTGGTCACGGCGATACATCCGGCTTTAGCCCGTATCTGAAGTTTGGCGGGTTCTCCGGTGTAGCGGATGGCGCTGATGAAATAAGGAAACTGATCAGATTCGAAGTCAAATATGGAGCCGACCTCATCAAGTTGATAGCGACTGCCGGCGTTCTGTCGGAAGAAGAGTCTGTGGGTGCGCCGCAATATTCGCAGCAGGAAATGAACGTTGTTGTGGAAGAAGCAACAATGTGGGGTAAGAAGGTTGCCGCCCACGCACACGGTGCCGAGGGCATCAAACGCGCCGTCAAAGCCGGCGTGGCGTCAATCGAGCACGGGAGCCTGATCGATGATGAGGGGATCCGGCTCATGAAGGAGCGAGGGACCTACCTGGTGGCCGATATCTACAATGACGACTACATTCTCGCCGAGTTCTCTCGACTCGGCTATCCGGACAAGATCATCGAGAAGGAGCGGGTGGTTGGACGTGCGCAACGCGAGAATTTCAAGCGAGCCGCGGCTGCGGGCGTCAAGATTGCATTTGGCACGGATGCAGGCGTCTATCCACACGGCTGGAATGCAAAGCAGTTCGCTCACATGGTCAAATGGGGTTTGACACCGCTCCAGGCTATTCAGGCAGCGACCACGAGCGCGGCAGACCTGCTTGGTTGGTCGGACCGAATCGGGCTGATCGCGGCTGGTCGCTTTGCAGATATCGTGGCCGTTTCCGGGAATCCTCTCGAGGACGTGACAGAACTTGAGCGGATCAAGTTCGTCATGAAGGGCGGTGTGATTTACAAGAAGTAGGAGCGTGGGTCCTGAGAGGTGAACAGGTCTGTCCTCGGTAGCGCAGTTTGCCTAATTCGCGCTGTCGACTGCAATTCGATAACTGCCGATAGAACGCAGCGCAATTTAAGCAAATTGCGCGATATGCTTATCGACGACTTGTCGGGCTGATACCTCCGCGCTTCACCGTCCCAATCGGATTCTCAGGCCACCCCGAAAGAGACGCGGCGCGCCGATCGTCTCGATTGGGGTTCTGCCTACGGCGTAGCGCTGATTGAGCACATTCTGCACAGCAAAGAAGGCATCGACAGTTTTCACCAGCCGTCTTTCGGCCATGAGGTCAATCAAGCTGAAGCTATCCAGCGGGAGACGATTCTGGTCGTCATCGAACTGCCTGCCGGAGGCACGGAATTGCATGGCTGCGGTGATATACCTCGGATTGGAATACACCGTCTGCAATGTGAACTGATGCTGCGGCACCTGCGGAATCCAGAGCCCGACGAGACGCGAGTCCTGCGGTGCCTCCAGAACGGTCGTATCCGAAAAGAGATATCCGGCGGTCAGATGCCAGTCTTCGGCCAGGCGAAGGTCTGATTCGATCTCGATCCCTCGTGACCGCGTCCTGCCCAGATTCCGACGCTCGCGCGTGATCAGCGTCGGTGTAACCGTCAGTGTGAAGTTCGAAATTGGATTCACAGTCTCAGTCCAATACCCAGTCACGCGTGAACGCATCCGATCACCAACTTCCCAACTGGCACCCGCCTCACCGCCAGTCAAACGCTCGGCTTCGAGTCGTTCATTGGCCACCGTCAGCGTGTCCCCAACTCGAAACGAACGGTATAACTCGTTCAGGGTAGGTGCGCGAAAGGCGCGATAGGCGGCGGCTCTGAGAGTTACGCCTTCACCGACGTGATAGAGGACGGCCACACGTGGACTGAACGCATCCTCGCTTCTCTCATCAAAGAAACGTGGTCTGACGACACCTGTCGCAAAAACCCGCTCAATCGAATAGGCCGATGAATCCCTCCAGTGATCGTAGCGAGCGCTGACCGAGACCAGCCAACGCGAAGTCAGAGAGATGATATCCTGCGCGAAAAAGCCACGCCGCCCTTGCCGGCCACCTGCGCTGACCAGTGAGGTTGGGATGCCATTCGTATAGACCTGCTCATCGCTGACGCCTCGAACACCGCGCAGATCCACACCGGCTAACAAAAGATGTTTCTCAGTGGTGAGACGTGACCAGGTAAACGAAAAGCCGGCGTCGCGCGAGGGAACTGCCTGCAAACGCGTCAGTGTCTCGCGGGCGCGGTCGGCCGTGACTGCGGTAAAGCTCTGGTGGAAACGCTGCTGGTTTCCAAAGAGGGAAAACTGCCAATTGCTCTTGTCCGGGCTTTGGAGCCGAAAGCCTGCAGCGGCAAACTCGCCGGTGGTGTCATTCCTTTGTACCGGCGTACCGTTCTTGCGGTCCTCGTCGAAAAGAGCCCCGCGCACAAAGACCGAGTTAGGCGCCTTGCCGGCTGTGCCTCCCCAACCTTTGGCGAGGCGCAGGTTAAGAGATCTGTGTTTCGATGCGGCATATTCATCGATCGGTCCTCGCCGTTCGGGAGCGACGATAAAGTAGCCGTCCGTCCGGGTCGCCTCACCGCTGAGATTGATCGACCAGTCATGCCAGGTGCCACCAGCAAACAAGCTGAGATCGGATGTGTCGTGGTTGCCGTAGCTGACTTCCGCATTGAGCACTGGTGCGGAGGGCGTTCGAGTAATGAGATTGATAACCCCGCTCAGCGCGTCAGACCCATAGAGGTCAGAGCTGCCGCCGCGGACGACCTCAACCTGTTCAACAGCGGCACGGGGAATACGATCCCAATAGACCCAGCCGCCGAAAGCATCGTTGAGCGGGAGACCATCGGCGAGCACCAGGGTTCGGCTCGCACCACTTGCACCTGCTCCTCGTAGCGAGACACCCTGAGTCGTCGGGTTGGCGACGAGGCTGCTTGATCGGCGAAAGATGCTGAACCCGGGGACCTGCCGAAGCAGATCATCGAGCGTCTGCGCCGCCGCGTTCTCTACGTCTCGCGCACCAAGGACGGTGACACTTACGGGAAGCTCCTCAAGTCTGCGCTCGACTCGCGCTGGAGTGACCGTGACAACGTCGGGCAGCACGGGAATGGCCAGCGCCCAATCCACGACCAGGTCGCTGCGCGGTTCGACGGTGACTCGTTTGACCTGTTGGGCAAAGCCTCTTGCCTCTGCTCGGAGCAGATAATCGCCAGGTGCGAGAGCGAGGCGATAGCGTCCAGAGCTGTCCGTCTGGGCCGTGACCTCCGGGCGATCGCCGGCGGTTGCGAAAATGCTCGCTGAACCGATCGTGTCTCCCCGTTCATCCTTGACCTGACCCGAGACAGCGCCCTGATTCTGCTGACTTTGTTGAGCTCCAGCCTGCGAGCTACCGGAAGTGGAGGACACCAGCAGGAACGTGGTGAGAATGATGGATAACGGCGTATTGAGGAGCATGAGCCCTTTCCAGAGGTGCGTGAGAGTGGATATTAAATCTGGATTTGAAGATAATCTTCAGCCGCGGCTCAAAAAGCAAGCGGCAACGCGTATGACTGGAGGCCCACTTGGAGACTATCAGGCGAAAGGTGTCGTCACCCTGGTCGGTAGCTGAGATCAGGGGGCAGATCGTTGGCGAAGTTCGATCGTGGTGTCGCGGAGCGGCTCTTCATGATGACCTGACCCTGGTGGTGGTTAAGATCCGGGACTAAACCTCCGCAGCAGCATACGGGGGTCAGACTTTAATTCTCCGATTAATCTCTTCGAGGTATTCCTGCGCCAGATTCTGATCCTTGATCGAGCCGAGGAGTGCTCCGGAAATCGCCGACAACAGCCACTGAAGCTCCTGTTCCGCGCGATTGACTGGAGCAACTCGCAGATTCAATTGCACCTTTGCGCAATCGTAAGGAACTCCAAGAGCACGTCCATCCAGCGGCGAGAGTTGAAAATAGAGAACCCCGATATGCCCCGTGGCGTCCGTTGACTCAGTTACCGGAAGCACCGCGGACTCGGGGGTACCGGCAATCCGCGCCGCGTAGTATGGGGGCGCGTCGGGTGGTGTCCCAAATGCGCTCTGAATCGACGCCAGCGTTGCCTTTACGGAGTGCGTAGTCCTTGGACGTCGTCCGGCGCCGATGACACTGAAGTCGCCAACGAAAGCCAGGTGGCCGTTGATGATCCCACCTGCCGTTGGTTGAAATCGGTAATCGTATCGGCCGCCTGGCACTTCGATCTCACCGACGAACTCATCGCCGCGGAGGAGCGCGTGAATCGAGTGTAATCGCTTCCTGGGGGCCCCAACGGCCTTTGCGCGAATTGTCTGGCTTTGCATCGAGCCCATTCCTCTTACAGGTTGCCCCGTTTGGTTTCGTCGACAATATACTCGCAGGCTCGCATTGTGAGAGCCAGGATGGTCAAGGTAGGGTTCTGGTTCGCCGAATTGATGAACGCTGCCCCGTCGGTCACAAACACATTCCTTACGTCGTGCATCTGATTGAACTTATTGAGGACGGATCGCTTGGGGTCGTCGCCCATGCGGGCAGTCCCGAGTTCGTGGATGATCCGTCCTGGCGCGGTCATTCTCCCTCCGGTGTCCGTCACCTCTGCGCCTGCAGCGCGGAGGATTTCCTCACTGGTCTCGGCAGCGTCCTTCGCCATTTCGCGTTCGTTGTCAGAATGCTGGATGTGGATTTTTAGCGCCGGCACACCCCAGGCGTCGACTACCCCGCCCGGATCGATCTCCGCGAAGTTCTCAAACCGTGAAAGCATCGCGGCGCGCGTCGTCATACTTACCGGAGCAGTGTAGTAACGACGCACCTGGCGCTTGAAGTCACTGCCAAAGCCTGGCAGGTTTCGAGCGACGCCCGGGAAAATCCCGGTGCCTGCCCCGCATTCAAAGCCATATCCACGAAGAAACCTCGGGTGCTGTGTCTTCTTGTCCAGATTACGGAAGCGAGGCACAAAAAGCCCCGACGCTTTCCCGTCTTCATATTCGGGTGTTCGTCCTTCGAGGACCTTGAAGAACCCGCTCGCCCCGATACCGCCGAAATGATCAACCAGGTAATGCCCAAGAACGCCCGAGGAGTTGCCCAAACCGTTTGGATATTGTCGAGATTTTGAGTTGAGCAGCAGGCGGGTCGACTCCAGCGTGGAAGCCGCGACAATGATCACCTTTCCAAACGCCTCCCGCTCCTGATACGTCACCCGATCGACGAACGCGACACCTTTCGCCTTGCCGGTCCTGGTATCAACGATGAGCTCTCGAACGACTGAGTTGGGGCGCAGGGTTAGGCGCCCCGTAGCCTTTGCTACTGGCAGCGTCGAAGCCACGGAATTGAACATGGCGCCAACGTCACAGCCGTTGCCGCAGTGACCACAATAATGGCAAACAGCGCGACCGGACTTCTGATGTACGGGTTTCGAGGCCGTCAACATGGCGACTCTCGAGACGATTGCAGGGCGGCCCGTTTTCTCGGACCCGCGCCTGAGCATGTGCTCGCCACAGGTCAGCTTCATCGGCGGGAGAAACTTGCCGTCCGGCTGAAACCACAGATTGTCCTGGTTGCCACTGACTCCAATGAACTCTTCGGCGCGATCGTAGTAGGGGGCGATCTCAGCGTAGCTGATCGGCCAATCGACATCGAAGCCGTCTTGACTGGCAGCCTTGAAATCGAGATCCGAGAAACGCCACGAAAGGCGGCCCCAATGCAGCGTCTTACCACCAACTATCCTGGCTCGGACCCAGACAAATGGTTTGCCTGGATCAGTCGTATATGGATGCTCAGTGTCCTTAACATAGAAGTGGCGGCTATACGCCGAGGCGGTGTCCTGCATCCATTGTTCATTCTGCTTCCAGCCGGGCGGGCCCGCACCACGGTACATCATCTCGTAGGGCCACTTGTGCGAGGTAAAGTCCCTCGCCGGATCGACCGGTGGGCCAGCCTCGAGCACCAGCACTTCAAACCCGGCCTCCGTCAACTCCTTGGCGGCCATCCCGCCCGAGGCGCCCGAGCCGACAATGATTGCGTCGTAGGTCTTTTGCCTTTGCAAAATTGCCTCCGGATAGATTGGCGATGATTCAATAGTCTTGAGAAGAACCCGGCAAGCAGAAACTAGCACAGCCCACATGCCGGATCAAGGTGCACTCGCCCATGCTTCCGTGCGCGATTCGCAGCGCGCCAGGTCTGTGTTTCACACCTACTTCCAGGAAGAAGGACTCTGCGGCTGCGCAGTGCAATGAAACATCGCAGCTATCCAGAGGGCTACCGGACGGAGGGTCTGGGGCCGCCGCCGGCGGGCAAGGATTAGGGGGAAGGGGAGACGGGGAGGGGAGACTCGGTTGCGCCATCAGTTGAATGGATTGCCCATCTCCCTGTCTCCCCTGCCCCTTGCTTCTCCCATCGCGCGAGTTTATGATTTTCACGGTGCCAAGAGAGATCAGAATCGAGATCAACAGCCGGGATGCCTTCTGGCGGAACGCGTTCAAAGTTGAATGGGACTTCCAGTATCCGCAGCGTAAATTGAGCGAAGAGACGCCGGGATTCTTTTGCATTCCGGAGAGTTGGCTGCCCGATGTTGAACGTGTCGGTAAACAGTGTTTCTCGAATGTAAAACTGGCACCGAGTGATCCTGGACGACGGAACATTTTCCGGCTGATCCTTTCGCGGCAAAAGTGATCTCACTCGCATTGGTTGCCAGGACTCAGGAAAAAAAGGAAAGGGAACGCAACGATGTCAGACGATAACAGTGTCTCGCGACGTGATGCTCTCAAGGGACTGGCGATCGGCCTCAGTCTCCCAGTGCTGAATACCAATGCACTCGCGCAGCAGGGTCATTCCCACGAGGGTCACGGTGCCTCCACACAGACTGCGGAGGTAAAGGCCGGGCCACCAAAGTTCTTTAACGCACAGCAGATGACGCTGATTGCGACGATCTCAGAGTTGATCATTCCGACCGACGACCACTCACCCGGTGCCATCGCCGCTGAAGTCCCTTCATTTACCGATTTGATGGTCAGCGAGTCTCCTGCCGAGACCAAGAAACTCTGGACCGATGGCCTGGCCGCCGTCGATGCCCTCAGCCGAAATAAGAATCAGGCAGCATTCGACAAGGCGACTGCCGCTCAGCAGATCGCACTCCTGAGCGAAATCAGCAAGAATGAGAAAAGCCCGCAGACTCTTGAAGAGCGCTTCTTCCGCGCCATCAAGAATATGACCATCGATGGTTACTACACATCGAAGGTCGGCATCCACCAGGACCTGCAGTACAAGGGAAACACGTACCTCAAGGAATTCAAGGGGTGCACACACCCGGAACACATTAACGGTTAGCGCCCGCATCGATCAGTCCCAAAAAAGCCGCAGCGAACATCAGGTTCTCTGCGGCTTTCGTGCTTTTGCAGAAACGAAATGCTAGATGCGATACTTTCTCATAAGCAGGAAGGTGTAGACTTCGGCGCCGAGCGCGAGTATCCCGCGTACGACCATGAGCGTGGATAATCCGAATTGCTGAAAGATCAGGCCGGCGACTTGTGGGAAGATGAGGTCTGACGAGTCTACACCCAGTTCGAGGATACCCATCGTCCTCCCGCGGCGTGCGAGATTAAAGCTCGAGACTTTGGCGGCAACCGCACCCCAGGTTGGCTTGAATGCGGCCTTTCCGATCTCGTCGAGGCCTCGCGCGAATCCGAGCATGACTCCAAAGAACACGCTCCCGGTAAAGAAGGACGTGACCCAGAATACCACTGAAGTGACGATGCTCGAGATCGACCTGAGCGCGATCACCTTTCCGGCACCGATGCGATCCGCCACCCAGCCAAAAAATGGACCGAAGAAGAGCGGAATGAACATCTCGGCGATGAGTTTGATCCACCATAGTGCCTTGGCCGTCACTGAGAGCTTGACTGCAAGTATGATGAAGAACTCGCCGGTCACCATATACGCCGGTGCAGTCAGGACAGTGCCAAGAAAGGCGAATGCCCAGACACTCGGGGCCTTCTCGGTTGGCGCCTCGACAATGTCCTGGTGGATTTCCGGCTGTTTCTTTTTCGACTTTTCTTTCTTCTTCTCCTTGATAAAGATCATGACGAGGACGACCGACACTGCCGAGAAAGCGGTCGACAGCAGGAAGATCATCGTCAGCGTCTTCCGAAGGGCTAACCCATCGACCAAGTCTGGCAGGTTGTCGAGAGGTACTTCGCTGAGCTTGACCTGACGTTCCTCGACTCGAATGATACGTTGGCTGGCGACCTCCGCTGGAATCGATTGTTCGCCCGCTCGTCCGATGATGCGCTCGACTTGTCCTGTTGGCCGGGAGGTGTCTTCGATGATGGCTACTCTCGCGTTGATCGTTGGACTCGCTATAAAGACAGCGAGCAGGACAGGCAACAACCAGATTGTAAGAGTCTCGCCAATACTACCCGATGTCGATTTTGTGGTTGTGTACCACGAATACGCCTTTGCGATGTTCTTTTCGTCCGTATGATCGGCAATCATCGCCGAAGCCGAAGGTCCTTTTGCGGAATCGGCGATGCCGCGAATGGCGCTTGCGATAAAGAGAAGCGGAAGATTGGCAACCGCAAATAGCAGGCTGACAACGGTGCGAGTTACGAGCGACAAGACGAATATCTTCTTTTTCCCAAAACGATCCGCCATTCCCCCAAAAAGCGGTCGAAGCGCCAGCGGTACGACGTTCTGGATCAGTACCAGCCCCATCACAGAACTGATCTTCAGATTGAAAACCAGCAGCGCGTACAGGGGAACCCCGATCTTAACCAACCCGCCCGAGACTCGCGAGAGGAAGGCCTCTGCCATGAGTGCAATCACAACAGGGCTGAAGACGCCACCTCCCTTCTCCTCCGCCTCGGCGACCACCGTCGGGAAATATGCCTCGCCGGCGGCAACGGGAGCGGGCGCGCTTGGAACCACAACGGGTCTGACAGAGAGAAGGCCGGTCGCCTTCTGGATGACATTTCCGAAGACTCCGCCGTTGACACCGGCGGCGGCTTCAAGTTCCGCGGCAAAATGCAGCGCAGTCGGCTGCCGCTGGGCAGGCTCCTTTGACAGGGCGCGGTTGACTACGGCCGCGACGCTCTCGTCAAGATCCGGCCGACTCTCCGAGAGATCAGGTGGGGCGAAACTAATGTGTGCCTGCGCCATCTCGGCACGCGTGGCTGCGTTGAAGGGGAGCGCGCCGGTCAATACTTCAAAAAGCATGACGCCGAGAGAATAGACATCGGATCGCGAGTCCAGTGGGCGGTTGAGCCACATCTCCGGCGACATGTATGCCGCTGGTCCTTCCGCGCTCGCGACGCCTGCCATGGTTCCGCCTGCGCCCGCGCCCGCATCGAGTTTGGCCAGTCCGGTGCTGCCAACTTTGACCACCTCGCGGCCATCCACCAGTCGCTCAATGCGAATCGTGTCCGGAGTTACATCGCGAAGTACGATCCCACTCAAATGGGCCGCGTGTACCGCACCGCAGATCTGATTGAAAATACTCACCACTCGAGAGAGGGTCAGTCCTCGCTCAGCCTTTATCAGATCCCGCAGTGTTTGCCCGCTGAGTAACTCCTCGACAATATATACGGCGCCATCCGGCGAGGTAACAAAGTCAAATATCTGGACAGAATTTGGATGACGGATTCGCGTGGCCACCAGGGCTTGACGCCGGAACCGGTCGAGCGCCTGCCGGTTGTTTATCAGCGAAGGTCGCAGGATTCGGATCGCGACAGTATCGCCAAGAGCAATCCGCCGCGCGCGGTAAAGAGCGCCAAGTGAATCGTGACCGAGCAGTGCCTCGAGCCGGTAACGGCCATCAAGCGCGAGACCCTGGGATCCCACCACTTCGGCCGGCGCTGAAGGCAGCGCCAGCTCACCGGTTGCCTGGACCGAGTAGGCGGAGCGTGCCACAACTGGTGGCTGCGCTGGTGCCCTCGGTGGAGAGTGAGGAACGTCGAGTCTGACCTCGGCGGGGTCTCGCACCGGCTCCTTTTTTAGCGGCACAGCCTGATAGACAAGCTTCGTACGGCCGATCTCGATCTGGTCGCCCACGCGCAACGCGTGTTCGCCAGGCCCAAGACGCTTGCCATTGATCAGGACGCCATTGGTGCTTTGAGTGTCGCTGAGGAAATAGTGGCCGTCCTGAAACTTGATTTGCGCGTGATGGCGGCTGGCGGCCTTATCTGAGAGGACAATAGTGTTGTCCTGCGCGGCGCCAATCGAGACGAGCGCCCCCGTCAGAAGCAGCTCGCGCTGCTTCCCGTCAGGCAGATGCAGGATGAGACGCGACGCCTGCGAAGACCGGGCCGGTCTTGAAGAAGCGGCCACAATGAGGCGAGTGCCGTCGGTCGTGCAGAACTGTTCGTTATCAGCGTACTCGTGGTGGCAAACCGAACACAGTTTCAACGAATTCTCCGGAATAACGCATGAGTTTCATACCGCCGGATCCCGTGAAACTCGTCTGGTCGGATGAAATCGAAAAGTTGTGTTTTTGAGAACCTTGATCGATGGCGAAGAACTACTTCTTGCCCTTCTTCTTCTTCCCGCCATTGCCCGCCGCTGCCTTCTCCCCGGTCGTGCTACTCGCGACTACGGGTGACGGCCCGGACGCATTCATCGCCCGGTTGATATCGGACCAGCGATAGACAGCGATACGGTAGTTGCACTGATCCGCGATCGCGACATAGGTCTCACCCGATGCTGCGTCAGTATGGCTCGCAATCGCGTCGGGCGAGCAGAAGTATCCGGGTGGATTTGCCTGTCCTGGGATAATGGAGCCGTCCTTGACCCTTTGCTGAAGGGCGACATTGGTCTTGTCTTCAAAATTCACCAGCGGTGGATGACCGAAGAATCCGCGATAGGCGGTAGCCTTGCGCGGGCGCGCCGAGTAGGCCGCAATATCCGAATTGAAAATGTCCGGGCGGGCCAGCTCAAATATCTGAATCTGTCCGACGCTCTCGTCAACGGCCAGCAAGTGGCTGCCACCGACAATCGTCAGTCCCTCGATCGCGCCGGAAAATACTGACGAGCCTCCGGGCAGGCCATCCGCTCCAAGCGATTTCCCGACCAATTGGTTTTTGTAGGCACCGGTTTCGAGATCGAATACCTGGACAACCGCATCCTTCTCACTGGCGATATAGAGGTTTCCGCGAGTTTCGTCGAATGCGATTCCCTCGCAGCCGTGGAGATACGTGCTGCCATCGGGACGGGCCTGTTCGAACTTAAAGCTCGGATCCAGCCTGAAGTCAGATGTGAACCGCTTCACCTCATTCAGATGTGCATCTACCAGGTAGACGCGGCCCTGAGCATCCACTGCAATTCCACCGAGTTTGCCAAAGCCTTGTTCGCCGAAACGCGTACCTTTGAATTGAAAGTCATAAGGTCCGAGGGGCTTGCCCTTTTCGTTTACGGCACCAGGAGTTGGCGGCTCAAAGAGATACGCCAGATTGAGAACCTGGTCGGTGACGAAGACCTTGTCATCGGGTGTGACCGCGATGTCGACCACTTCTCCGCCAAAGACGCCGTGACCGAACTCACCGAGATAGGTCCGCGATTGAACGTCCCATATCTGAATGCGCCTGTTCTTCGCGTCTGTTGCGAGCAGCCAGCCATTCTTGAGAAATGCGACACCGTCCGGTTTGTCGAAGTCTGCCGCAGTCTTGCCGGGGCGGCCACTACCGAGGACCGAGTGAGGCGTGACCTCAAGGCTCCAAACAGACTTTGCCTGAGGAGCAGCTGCAGCGACCGGCTGCGATGGAGCGGGGCGAGCAGCTACCGGCGGAGCCGCCTCAGGTGCGGCGGGTGCCGCGACCGCGGCGGGTGCCGCGACTACGGCGGGTGCCGCGACTACCGCTGGTGCCGCGACTACGGCGGGTGCCGCGACTGCGGCGGGTGCCGCGACTACGGCGGGTGCCGCGACTGCGGCGGGTGCCGCGACTGCCTCCGCCTGTTTCTTCTTTCCTTTCCCCTTCTGCTTCTTTTGAAGCGAAACGGGTGTGGCATTCGACGTGCCGGGCAGAGCAGTCGCCGCGAACGAGCCGAAGAGAACGGAGATGATGAGGAACTTAAAGTATGGTTTCATGAAGGGGCCTCCTCGCGACCGGCACAGGCGTGCGGTTGTTGGGTTAAAAATCGGGAGAAGTCTAGCCGCTGGACCGGAGATTTACAACTGAAAAGGAAAAGCGCGCCAGATGTGATCCTTAACGATCTCACCCCGGCGCGCAGTTCGATTCCCGTTGGCCCTTGTCTATTGGCTTCCAGCGCGATGCTTCCGCAGTACGTCCGCGCCCAGTATCCTGTCGAGAGGAACCAGCTTGAAGTTTTGATTACCCTTGTCGTTGAAGCCGTCCTGCGCGACAAAGACTCCATGCGGGAACGCTGGACCGAGGGGCGCCATGAGGACATCGATGCCATCAGTCTCCTCCGCGCCGTCAACCGATTCCGACGGGATGATACGGAACGTCTTAACGAAAGCGTGCCCTGCCTCCCGGCGATACACGACATAGGTGTGATTGCCCTGACTCGAGGCCATAAGGAATCCGGTGCCGTCCGGTCCATAAGCAATCGCTAGTCCTTCGACATCGGCGACCAGGTGGCCGCCCGGGCCGGTCTTATCTACCTGCTTTCTCTCCTGACCAGTCTCCGGCTCCGCTCCGTACTTCCAGATCCCGACAGCTTCTTCTGAAACGTAGAAGTGACCCAGCTCATCGTCGGCGACGCAGCCTTCGACAACGCTGCCTACATTGAAAGCTCTCACCTTCTTGCCGTCGACCTTGCCTTGTCCATTATCAAAAAGCTCCCACTGTTCAACATTACCGGTCTTGCCGGTGACGAAATAGTAGACCTTTTCCGTTTTCGGATTGCGGTACATGCAAGAGCCGTAGGTCGCCATCGTGGTGATAGTTCTGGCCGCGACATTCTCAAGCTGACGCGTCTGTGGGTTGACGCGAAAGATTGAGATCGAATTGTCGGTGCGATTCCCACCCGTGACGAGGGCAATTCTCTCTCCACCGAGCTTGAATCCAGCCCGAAGATCGACGTTGTCAATCATACCGGCCTTCAGATACTGCAGTTCCTTACCGGAAAGATCGTAAACCGCCAGGCCGCCGCGCTTGTCAGTGCCGATGATCGTGCTCTGGGAAATATCGTTCGGATTGACCCAGATGGCCGGATCGTCGGCCGCATCACCAGGGCTTGGCACTGGGTGCGTTTCTACAGAAGCTGTCACGCTTTCAATTGTCCGACCGCTGGGATCTGTGGTGTTGCCAGCTGTCATACTGACCGAGGGCGCCGTATTCTGCCTTTGAGTCAAGCTACTGGACGAACTCGATTTGCTGCTCTTTTCGTGCTTTTTCTCTTTCGGCTTGTCCTTCGCCTTCTCGTCCTGACCAAATACCGCCATCGAAAGCAGCGTCATTAATACCAGGGCGAGCGAGGCGACCATCTTTCTCTCATTCCTTCTACTGACGGTCATAATCCGGGGTCCTTTCCATTTGCATTTACTTATCTGCCAGGGTCGCTCTCTTCGATGACATAAGTGGCGGCTGGTGTTGCCAGATAATCGGCACCGGCTAAATTAGTTTCAGGAATGGTCGAGAATAAACCTGGAAATCCGGTCACCGCCACCTGGTACACCCTTAAACCCCGGAAAACAATTGACTTCTATTACCGAGTAGCCCTTTTTGGTCTTCACCAGATCGACACCGTAGAGCTGCAGCCCAAAGAGTTCTCCGCACCGTCGAACCAGATCCTCCAGTTCGGGGTCGCTCTCGACCGGTATCCCGTCCTTCTCGGCGCGGGTCGTTGCCGGAAATATTCGCTTGATGGTATGAACGAAATCACCGACAGCATACGCTTTGTAGTCGTAGGGTTCGTGTTCTTCGTACTCCTGGGCAAAAACCAGGCGATCGCCGAGTGCGGTGCCGTCCTCGCCTCCGTCGTCATCCGCGGGAGGTGTTTCAGCGGTGCGTTTCTCGAGGAGCCGGTCGAAGTCGGCCTCGGTCAGGCAGATCTCGATGCCCTGACCTCGTCGCCCTCGATACGGTTTAACGATGACAGGCATCTGTTGAACGATCGGGCGCAATGTCTCGATATTGTCCGTCACAAACGTCCTGGGCGTGGGAATCCCCGCCTGCAAAAGCATGGTGCAGGTCAGGACCTTGTCGCGGACCTTCATGGTCGCCGGATACTGGTTGAGCAGTGTGCAGCCGCGAAAGTGGGCGGCCGCAGCCAGCGACTCCGCAAGTGGAGAATGGGATTTGAAGAGATAAAGATCATAGTCGAAGGCGAAGTTCCCGAGGTCGACAAGCCCGGTTCGCTCGGTGACGATCTCAACATCGGCGCCACTCGACTTCAGTCCTTCAATGATTTGATACGTCACTGAACTTGGACTTCTTGGCGGTTCCATCAGAAAGCAAATGCGCATTGTTGGTCTCCAGGTCGGTTTGTGGAAAACATCAGGTTGACTATCACGGGAGTGCCCCGTCCTATTCAATTCAATATGCGATGGTCATTATTCGATGGCAATTATTCGATGGCAATTATTCGATCGGCCGGATTACTGGTTGCGGAGTTCCCGCGGGAGCCGGCGTGTTGATTCTCAATGCATAGACCTCGCCGATCAATGCCAGAAGCAGTCGCACCGCAAACAATACAGGTACTCCCCAGAAATGCCACAGCAGGCCGCCCAGGATTGGTCCGAGGGTCTCTCCCAGACCCTCCCCGAGACTGAGGAAGCCCATCGTTCTCGCTCGCCTTCGCCGGTCGTGATTTGACATCTGGGCCATGAGCGCGCCCCAGGCAGGGCGAAACGCTGCCTTCCCCAGACTGTCCGCAATACTCGCGACAGCCATCCCACCGAATGATGGCAGCAGCCAGTAGAGCAGGGACGAAACCGAATTCGCAACTCCCCGCACCATAAGGACCGCCTTGCGACTGACATTGTCAGAGAACCAGCCGAAGAGTGGACCGGAGACGAGCAGTATTGCGACCGAAAGGGCGTAGATCAAACTTGTCTGAGCGACACTCAATCCGGCGTACTCGGTCGCGAGCAGCGGGAAGAGCTGCTGTACCATATGGGCCGTGGTGGCCAGCAGGAATCCCAGGACAGCCACCGAGAAGAGCGTTCTTCGTCGCGGTTTCGCGTCTGTCATCAATTCCGCCGCCTGCGCGGCCATCTCATCCCCAGAGCGTTCTTCTTCATGCCTCCGGGGTGAGCGAACGTATCGGACCACGACATACAATGGCAGGACCGACAGCGTGAATGCGATGAGAAAGACCGTCGAGTAATTGGTTCCGGTCCAGACCAGCAGCAGCCCGCCAAGCGCCTTCCCGATCGAACCTGCGACCATCTTGGCTGTCGAATACCACGCGAATGAAGAGCCCATGGTTCGCGGTTCGCTGTTCTCCGCAATCAGCGCATTGACCGATGGGTCTCGTAAAGACTCTGAAACTCCGTGGAGCAGCCGAATGCTATAAACCTGCCACGGTAGCGTTGCGAACGCGAGCAGGAGTGCGACTGCGCTCCGTAACGCGATTGCAACGGTCAGACTGAGTCGCAGCCCAACCCTATCGGCAACCCATCCCATCAGTGGCTTGAACACCTGCTCAGCGATGAGATTGAGAGAAAAGAGAAAACCAACCTCGGTCAGGGTCAGTCCCAGCTTGCGGTAGGCATAGAGCGGCAGCGCGAAGCTGATAATCCCGAAACTCAACCGCGAAGAGAAGCCTTCCGAGAGAATGGCAACGAGCGATGGGTTGATTGGTTTCCGGCCCGAAAGCATCGACCGTCTCTTCCGCCCTCGTTTGCCGCGTCCTCGCAGACAGCCGGAGCCCCTTTAGCGCTAGTCCGCTGCCACGCCCCGGGGAACGCTCGGTGCGCCGGGAGACCTCAGTTCAAACCTGCCCTGGGCGTAGCCATCGATGTAATCGGCAATCATGATCGCCGCATCTGGCACGCCCTTGTAGCCGGGGAAGTAGTTGACGTCGACAACAAACGGGCCGTCCGGACTTTCGATTATGTCCAGACCATAGAGACCGAGACCGCACACTTCACCGACGCGAAGAGATATCTGCCGAATTTCCTCGCTGATGGGCACTGGCCGGCCCGCTACCGCAAAGCTCGTTTCGGAGAACGGCTTTTGAACGCCAAACACCTGGTCACCAACAACGTAAACCTTCAGGTCCTCACCCGAACCGGGTTTGAATTCCTGAACGATAACCGGGAAGTCCGGAGCCGTGTGCTTTGAGAGCTGCTCGGGGTTATCCACCTTGATAATTCCCGCGCCTCGATGTCCCATATAGGGCTTGATGATCAGCGAAGTTGTCGCGGCCAGATCTGCCAGAAGGGAGAAGTCCCCCGTCACCCAGGAACGCGGCGCCGGAACCCCAGCTTCACGCAAAAGCCTTGAGACGATGATCTTGTTTTGAGTCATTGCGCAGGAAGGGTACGGATTGAGAAGCCGCGCGCCCTGAGTGTAGAGCACCCCCGCCAGACCCAAAGACAGTTCAGTATGCGATTTCAGGATATAAAGGTCGTGCTCAACCTCGACCGCATCACAGGGTGTGAGCACCTCCTCAGCGATACTCTCGACGATCTCGTAACCGCGCTTTCGCAGCAGATCATAGGCCTCAACCAAAATCGGACTTGGTACGGGTGGGACCCGACGGACGACTAGAAAAGACAGTTTCATTCGTTCACCTCAATGTAGACCTACGCCAGATATTCAACTGAAGGGCGACTTAAGTAATCAGTAATGTAGTCGGCCAGCCGCAGGCCGGCATCCGGAACGCCCTTGAATCCCGGGAAGGTATTAATGTCGACCACATATTCGCGACCGCCGCTGATGACGATATCCAGACCGTAAAGATCGATCCCAAATGCTTCGCCGCAGCGATCGGAAATCTCGAGCATCGATGGGGTTAGTTCAAACGCCTCGCCAAGCTTGTCCTCGATTGTTCGCGCCGGCCAGACACGCCGGACGCCGAATGAGGAGTTCCCGATGCGATATATCTTGTAGTCGCGACCTTCCGGTTGATGATACCGCTGCGCAAAGAACATCCCCTGGTCTTGAGACAGGGTCTCCAATTCCTCACGCGTCCGGACAATCTGGACGCCGCGCCCCTGCGATCCTCCCAGATAGGGCTTGACCACGAGCGGTCCCTCATCGAGCAGGTTGGCAAGCTGCGACGCCTCCGAGGCGATGAAGGCTTCCGGCGCCGGCACTTCAGCATCTGTAAGAATCCGGTTCGCGAGGACCTTATCCTTCATCTGGATGACGACTTCATAGGGATTGAGAATCCGCGCACCCGCGACGTCGAGAACCGAAGCGTAGGCGAGGGCGGCAGGTGTCCCCGCCTTGAGGACATACAAATCATAGTCGACATCAAGGCTCCCGACATCGATGGCGGAGTCGTCCGGATAGATGAATTCCAGGGAATGCCCACGTTCAGCGAGCTTTTCCCCGACATCCATCATAACCGAGCCCTCACGGCCCGGCTTTTTTCGCGTTGTCAACAGACCCACTCTCATCTCGCGCGTTCCTCCCGCGCCCGGGTGGCGACATAATCCGCCAACCGATCATCCGCCTCAGGAACGGACGTGTAGTTGGGGAAATCGTTGATTTCGATGACAAGCGGACCCGCCGCGCTCAGAATGCAGTCGACGCCATAGAGCTCGAGACCAAATATCTCTCCACATCGCCGGCCAAGAGCCTCGAGTTCCGGTGTCAGTTCGAGCTCGCCTGCCCTCGATTCCTCATCTGCTCGTCGCGGATTGAAAGGCGAAGGCTTGAGGATGGCCCAGACTTTGTCCCCGATTCCGTATAGCTTTAGGTCATAACCGTCGGTCTGATGATAGCTCTGCGCCAGCGCCACCGGTTCAGGCCAATCAACAGTTGCCATTTCGTCGGGTGTCCGGACCACCTGCAAACCACGGCAGTTGTCGCCAAATATTGGCTTGAGGATCAGCGGGTAGTGATCAATTGCGACCTCTCTCGCAAGCTCTGAGGTTGCCCCAAGGTAGGTTTGAGGCGTGGGGAGATCGCTGCCAGCAAGCGCCACCGCCATATTTGCCTTGTTGTGAACGGCTGCAATCGCATCGCGTCGATTGATGGTCGTGACGCCACGGTCTTCCGCCCATCCGAGCAGGCAGAGCAGGCCCCAACTTCGGCCACGGCCGACGATCAGATCGAGCCCCTCGAGCCACGAATCATCTCCCATTGTGAAGAGAGATGCTTCCGGATCAATGAGCACGATGTCGTGGCCAGCCTTCCTCAGGGCGGTGAGCATGCCACTCGGCTGGCTTTGTGCAAGGTAGCGCTTCTCGGCGAGTACGCCGATTTTCAAATGGTCACCCATATTATTGGTTTCGAGTCTGACGGTACCGAATTCCGGAAAACGGGCCCGGAAAGTCCAGCGTATGAAAGGATCTCGCTGTCCGGATCAACCGGGCTCCGGCGAAATAGCGATGCTCCATCGAGCGGGGGATTATAGAACGTTCGCGCGACGGGACAAAGGAAAATATTGATCGGCAAGGAGTACTGGTGTAATCTGCCCGCTGATCAAGATCATCGGGCGGCTTTCACAAACGGGCGGATCGAGGTGGTGAGGAAGCGATTTCTATGGGATTGCGTGCGGAGCTTCATCTGACAGGAAATGGCGCATCCCAGGTCTATGTTCTCGACGTGCCTCGCCTCACGGTCGGTCGAACTCGCGAGAACCACGTGACCATTGCTGACCCGGCAATTTCTCGTCATCACGCCGAGTTCATTCGCTTGGGCAACGACGTCCTTCTGCGCGATCTGGGCTCGACGAACGGAAGCTACGTCAATGGCCTCCGTATTTCCGAACAGCTGCTCAACGATGCTGATATCGTCCGCTTTGGACCACAGGGTCTGGAATATCGATTCGCCGTGCTTGACGATAGCGGTGCGCTCCCGGCTAATGTCCAGCGGCGGGAGCCTACCGGCAGCCTCATCGAATCCCTTTCTGGCCGTCTGGTTTCCAGTCCCGGCGACGTCTGCGAAGACGCTAGTCTCCGCTGTGTACTCGCCGAGGCTTACCTCACGAAGGGTGACCATCGGGAGGCGCTCAGGCTTCTGACGCGATATGTCGACCCAGTCTCGCTGCTTGCACTTCCACTCGCCTATCGATCCAGTGTTCTGCTCTGGCTTGGACGAGCCTACGTCGAGGGTAAGCAACTCCCGCTCGCTCTCGAGACCCTCGAACGCAGTCTGAATCTCGCGACAAAAGAAGATGACGAGAACGCCGTTGCCGAGGCCCACGCCTCAATTGGCAGGGCGTTTATGGGACTGAAGGACCTGCTCGCGGCGCGCGACAATCTCAACCGAGCGATGCTCACCGCCAGACGCGGCGGCAACGCCCGACTTGGTGCTGAAGTTCATCTATGGCTTGGCAAGGTTGACTGGAAGGATGGCGATTTCGACGGCGCGCGTTACAACTGGACGCGTGCGACGCGCTTGGCCGAGGGTCTGAATGCGCCGCTGCTCCAGGCCCGAGTTCAGCTTCAGCAGGCGTTCGTCCTTTACGCCGAAGGGAAGCTCAAGGAGTCGAGCCCGAGCTACGAGGCAGCGATTGAACGAATTCAGGCGATTGGTAACCTCCCCCTTCTGCTGAAGGCATACAGTAGCCATTCGAGGGTGCTGGTGAGACTGGGCCAGTGGTCAGCGGCCGAACGGCTCCTTGACGAACGCCTGACAATGGCGCGCAAACATAAGATTAATAAAGCGGAGGCAGTCGCCTTAACCGACAATGCGGAGCTCGAACTCCTGCAGGGCCGGTTGCAGGGAGCGGTGACTGCCATCGAAGCCGCGTGTGAAAGTCATGGTGAACATGTCTACGCGCGGACACAAAGGATTCTGGGCCGCATCCTGATCGTTCGCGGGCAGGTTCAGGAAGGGATCCGCGCGCTCGACATGGGGCTTGTTGCCTCCCGCGAGAATGGAGCACTCGAGGAGCAGATTCTGATCGGTGTTGAACTGGCGCTTGCGCACCTCGATGCCGGTGATGTCGCCACGGCTCGCCTGCGTCTTGATGAAGCCGAGGCGACGACGCCTCTGGATCCCGCGCTGACTCTCATGGGGCGCGCGCTTTTTGCACGAGGCAGCGTTTTCGCGGCAGCCAACCAGCTGGCCGAGGCAAATCGCTCATTCGCACAGTGTCTCGCGATCTTCCAGACGACTGGTGATCCCTATCGAGTCGGCCTCTGCCAGGCCGCGATAGGTGAACTCCGCGCGATGGCGGGCCGTGACGATTCCGCTCGCGCCCATTTTGAGGAGGCTCAGCGGCAGTTCGTCAAGCTTGGGGCTGTCGCCGAATTGAAACGGGTGGAGGCGCGTCTTGCCTCGGGCGGCATCGCGCACGCCGCACCACAAATGACGCAAATGACGACTCGGCTGTCAAAGACGGCTCGGCTTTCGCTCGAGCACTTGACCGCCACACTCAACACCGGTGCCCTCACTTCGCCGACTGCCTCGAAGATTCTGGTCGTTGTCGCCAATGATGATCTGGCGCTCCTGCTGCTCAAGGGTCTTGAAGTGGAGAATT
>JBDTUW010000002.1:0-24727 GCA_040007555.1 Acidobacteriota bacterium
ACAGCAGTTAACTCTCAACGCACTTATCTATGCGAAGAAGGCTGGCAGTGTAGTTCGTCGCAACTGCCCAAGCGCATTAGTATCGCGTTAAGTGGTTCATACCACAGGAAAAGACCCTCACAGGCGGAAAGCAAATGTTGTAACCTGGCCGCGCGAGACAATTGGTTCATCCTTCATCAGGAACCCCTCTAGCCGTGTGTTGGCTTTGTTCAAAGGGTCTCTAAGTGTCGCTGGAATATCTAATATCACATCAACTGGCGTTACACTGCCACGGCATGCCCCTGCACCGGGAAGCGCAAGTCGCACTGCAACGCGCCCTCCCTCAAGATGGTGAAAAGCAAACCGAGTAAGAAGATCAGAGGCGCCAGAGTAGCATCCATGGTCTGGGCCAATCCTGCCGCCCTGAATCGCATTGATCAAAGCATCAAGCGAGTTGAAGGTTACGCGACGCGATGCTCGATCTAACGCCCTTCTTAAGGCGAGACTAGACTGGAGACCTTTGGAGAATATCGGATTCTGGAAAGAGATCGGTGAGTTTCAGTATTCTACCCCGATCGGAGTCATTCACATCGAGCGAATTCGGCTCGTATGCGATCCCGCCGGATTTGCTCAGGTCGATCGTAATGAACCGCGTTTCGCCGAAGGGGTGGGCTGCAGGTTTACAGACACCGGACAGGCTATCCCTTAAACTGACCATAGAGCCGACCACGGATAGGATGGTGAAATGGCGTTCATAGTGACAGGTGAAGTCCGCGGTGTAATCCGCAGCGAACTCACGGAACCCTTGGCTCGCGAAGGCGCGAGCAGAGAAGGCCGGAGTGTTGTTGCGATGAGGCAAAGCGACGATGTCCTCCCTGTCCCATCGCACCACAAACGAGCCGGAACGGCCCTCCCATATTGGGCTCTTAGTCTCTCGTTTGGATTGCGCATTCACGCTGGGTAAGGTGGAAGGCGCGCTTCCCAGAACGAGGAGGGTGAGCATTGGGATGCTCAGGGCAGAGGCAAAAGAATCTGGTCGCACTGCGTTTTCCTCCGTCATCAGAGTCACAAATGAAATAAGCCTCGCCTGATCCAAGGTAGGAAAGCGTCGCTATCGTTCATCCGGCCAATGCCAGGCCGGTCTCTCGAGGCGTCTCTGCCCAGCGACTCTCGTTTCTCCCAACTCCTTCTCCAGTTCGATCGTTTGGCAGTCGGGATATTCCTTCAGTTTGCTGATAAGAGCATCCGCGTGAGAGACCACCCAAACTTGAGATCGCGTTGACGCCTGAATAATGAGTTTCGCCAGGGCGGGGAGCAAATCAGGATGAAGGCTCGTTTCCGGCTCATTCAGTATCATCATCGACGGCGGGCGTGGAGTGAGCAAAGCAGCAATCCATAGAAGATATCTGAGAGTACCGTCCGAAAGCTCCGCTCCCGAAAGCGGACGAAGCAAGCCATCCTGTCGAAACTCGATTGAGAAACGTCCAGCCGGCTGAAAACCAACGCTGAGTCTTGAACCAGGAAAGGCGTCGCTTACCGACTGATCGAGCGCGTCCCTATCTCCGATCTCGCAAATGGTCTGTAAAGCCGCCGCCAGATCGCTGCCGTCATGATCCAGCACCGGAGTTCGCGTTCCCAACTGCGGCCATCGGCAAGGCGCATCTTTATCGGTTCGAAAGTAATCGTAAAAACGCCAGCCGCGAATCCTGTCACGTAGGACGAAAACTTCCGGGGTCGCTTTGGGGTCTGCCATCTGACTGAAGAGGCTGTCGAAGGTGTTGAGCGATTGGTGAAGAACCTCCCACTGGCGTTCCGACCTGGACCTGACTAAGGGGCCATTGCGATCGACGAGCATTGCGGCCGGCCGGCAGATGGCCCCCGCCCAGATGCATTCTCTCTTTACCTCTGGATCGAGTGAAAACGCTGAGGTCGAAGGAGGCGGCAGACCAAGCGAGATCGAATAGCCGAAATCATCTCCGGCGAAGCCGAGCTTCAGCCGAACGGTTTTCCTTCGCGGCCCTCCCTGGATCCCAACTTCTCCACTTCGCATCCGACGCGAAAGATCCTCCGGTCCCGCCCAGAATGTCGATTCCAAACCGCCTTCGCGAGCAAGCGAGTTGACCACTCCACCCTGAGCCGTCTCGGCTAACAGACGGAGAGCTCGATACAAGTTGGATTTTCCGCTGCCGTTTGCACCGGTAATGACGTTGAGTTGCCCAAGAGGAAGAACGAGCTTCCGCAAAGATCGGTAGTTCTCAATGGCAAGCGTATGGAGCATAGACGTTGCTGCTGTGTTCACTCTCATCATAAGCGCTGGTCATTTCACAGCAAAGTGGACAATTAGCACGGTCTGCTCGCATTGTTTGGATTGGCCGTCACGGAGGAACGCTCTGTACCGCTCGTTCCAAACCTCTCCCCCCGCCCTTTCGAGTCGCTCTCATTTGGGCTATTGTTTGCATCTTCAACTCAAACACCAGGAGGGAAATCATGGCTGCCAATCAATGTGTCGTCTATGTGGAGCCGGGTCAGGTCGCAGTCGAGGACATTGGCTATCCGGAACTGTCTCTGCCCGAACAGAAACGAAAGTGCGAGCACGGCGCGATTCTCAAGATCGTTTCGACAAATATTTGCGGCAGTGACCAGCACATGGTGCGCGGCCGCACTACGGCTCCGGCAGGTCAAACCCTTGGCCATGAGATCACCGGAGAAGTGCTTGAGATCGGCCGCGATGTTGAGTTCATCAAGAAGGGCGATCTCTGCTCTGTTCCTTTCAACATCGCCTGCGGCCGATGCCGGATGTGTAAGGAAGGCAAGACAGGCATCTGTCTGAACGTCAATCCCGCGCGACCCGGCGCAGCATATGGCTATGTCGATATGGGCGGATGGAAAGGCGGGCAGGCGGAGTATGTCATGGTTCCTTATGCCGACTTCAATCTCTTGAAGTTCCCGGACCGGGACCAGGCGATGGAGAAGATACTCGACCTCACCATGCTTTCGGACATCTTCCCGACCGGATTCCATGGCGCTTATACAGCGGGCGTCGGACCGGGCACAACCGTTTACATTGCTGGTGCCGGACCCGTCGGACTGGCCAGTGCAGCCTCGGCCCAATTGCTTGGAGCTGCGGTCGTGATTGTCGGCGACATGATCCCCGAACGCTTAGCTCAGGCACGGAGTTTCGGCTGTGAAACCATCGACCTCACGAAAGATGCCACGCTTCCTGACCAGATCGCGCAGCTCCTGGGAGAGCCGCTGGTAGACGCTGCCGTCGACTGTGTCGGCTTCGAAGCTCGCGGGCACGGTGCTGGTGCGGGAGAAGCTCCGGCGACGGTGCTCAATGACGTTATGACCATCGCGCGGGCCGGTGCGAGCATCGGCATTCCGGGTCTGTATGTGACCGGCGATCCCGGTGGCATCGACGAGAGTGCGAAGGTCGGCCAGCTGGGTGTTCGTATCGGTTTGGGTTGGGCGAAATCGCACTCCTTCACTACCGGTCAATGCCCGGTGATGCGCTATCATCGCCAATTGATGATGGCGATCCTGCACGACAAGATTCAGATCGCCAAGGCAGTCAATGCCACGGTGATTCCACTTGCCGATGCGCCGCAGGGCTATCGTGATTTTGATAAAGGTGCAGCTAAGAAGTTCGTGCTCGATCCCCACGGTTTGATTGGCAAGTGAGTGGGTGCGTTGCGAGCGGCCCACAAGCGAGCGTCAAGAGACAACCCAGGAGACGATCCTGAAAGGGGTCGTCTCTGGGCGCCAAGCGAGAGAAGAGTTCCCCATTAAGGTCACCGCGCACCTCAGACTTTTGACGCAGCCTCCTGGGCGATGATCTGTTCTATCGGCCCAAAGCCCTCTTCCACTAAACGGAAGTTGCGTCCCAGCGTCCGGAACTGCATCTGCTTATGATCGAGGCCCATCTGCTTCAGGATCGTTGCGTGAAGGTCGCTGTAATAGTGTGGGTTCTCGACGGCCTTGTAGCCGAATTCGTCCGTCGCTCCGTGAACCGTGCCTCCCTTGATGCCCCCACCCGCTAACCACGCACTGTAGCCTTTCGGATTGTGATCGCGCCCGGTCGTATTTTGTGACCACGGGCTGCGACCGAACTCGCTTGTAAAGACCACCAGCGTGCGCTGCAACATGCTGCGTTGCTTCAGATCCTTGATCAAACCCGCGATCGGCTTGTCCACCGCTCGGCACAGCGGCGCGTGAGTCTTCATGTCGCCGTGAGCATCCCAACTGCCATTACCTCCGCCCGCATGGCAGATCTGGACGAAGCGGACGCCGTTCTCGACCAGGCGCCGGGCCATTAACAGTTGACGGCCGAATTCGTCGGTCGGCTTCTCGCCAATACCGTAGAGATCCAGGACGTGCTGGGGTTCTTTAGAGAGATCGACAACGCCGGGCGCGCTGAGCTGCATGCGGGCCGCAAGCTCATAAGAGCCGATGCGCGCGGCGATGTCGGTGTTGAGCGCATGCCGCTCGCGGAACTCGCGATTGAGGAGAGCGAGAGTTTCCATCTGCTGATCACGCTCGACGGAATTGCTCGCTGCCGGTGGCTTCAGGTTTGGGATGGGTACCGGGCCTGCCTGAAACGGGGTTGCCGCGTAGGCTGCGCCCAGGTAGCCGCCCGTCAACTGCACTGGCGAGGAAGGCCGGCCGACGTTGACGTACGTGGGCAGATTCTTGTTGCCCGATCCAAGTGCATATGAGATCCAACTGCCGAAGGAGGGATTGTCGAAAGCGCGCCCACGATGACCCGTCTGCGTTTCGATGACAGCCGGGAAGTGATTGCCCTCGTGGCACCACATGGATCGGACTACCGCGATGTCGTCAATGACGCTGCCGACGTGTGGGAACCAGTCGGAGACGGGAGTGCCGGATTGGCCGTAATTCTTAAACGTGCGTAGACACGGGATGACAGGGCGCTTCATTTCTGCGGAGTTGTCGCCGAAGCCTATGACGTCGATCAATTTCCCAGCGTACTTGTTGCCCTTGGGGTCGAAGGTGTCGATGTGGCTCACACCGCCGCACATGAAAAGAAAGATGACCGCGTCCGCCTTTTTATCGCCGGGCAGACGCGCATTGAGCTTCCCATCTTCGGCCCAAAGCGCACCGATGGCTCCGCCCATCAGGGCACCGAAAGACTGCTGGAACATGTGGCGGCGAGAGATCCGGCCGCACGGAAAAAGACTGTGATCGGTCATATCTATTGAACGTAAATAAACTCGTCTAAATTGAATATCAGCCAGGCCAGCTCCTTTAGTCGCTGGGGATTCGCGCCGACGTACTTGTGCGCATTCTCCTTTTCTTCAGGGGAAGGAGGCCGGCCGAGTGCGATCCGATAGCCGAGCTCAACGGCCTTGGTGAGGTCGCCTTCGCTTTCCTTCCTCAGGCGATCGGCAAACATCGTTGCAGCCAGTTCAATCTCCGGGCTGTTCATCATAAAGAGCCCTTGCGGCGCGGTGACAGTTTGAGTGCGCACCGGGCAGGGAGCGCGTCCGTCATCGGCATCGAAGGATTGCAGGAAGTTGGGCACAATCTCACGGCTGGTGGAAAAGCCACGGATGATGTATGCGCCGCGCCGGTTTGTCTTCGCTACTTCCATTCCCTGGCCACCCTTTCCACGCTGGCCACGCGGTTCAATATCGAAAGAAGGCCCGCCCAAAGTGGTGTCGAGGTTGCCAGCAGCGCTGAGTATCGAATCCCAGATCGGCTCAGCTTCGAGGCGCTGCAGACGGAAGCTCCAGAGGAAGCGGCTCGAAGGATCTGCCGCAAGATTCTTTTTCAACAGCTCCTTGTCACCGGAACTGGCCAGACGATAGACGTTCGATGTCAGCATCAGCCTGTGCATCGCCTTTTGGCTATAGCCACGCTCGATGAACTCGGAAGCGAGCCAATCGAGGAGCGGTTGACTCGCGGGAGCGCCACCCAACAAACCGTAATCGCTCGGCGTCTTCTGCAAGCCTTCGCCAAAATGCCACTGCCACAGACGATTCACAGCAACGCGGGCAAAGAGCGGATTATTTCTGGCGGTGAGCCAATCGCAGAAAGCTTCAATGCGGCCTTCGCGGAAATCGATCTCGCCCGTGTAGAAAGGCCAGCCGGGCTCAACGGGGTGGGCCTTTTCCGGGCGTTCCGGGTCGCCGCTGGTGAGGATGTAGGTCTTCTCGAGTTCCAGTGCGTGATCGGTCTCCACCGTCCAGAAGGCCGGCAGTTCCTTGACCCTTTTGCCGGTAATCTCTTCCAATTTGGTGCGCAGATCCTTGTAGGCCTTCCTATCCGCATCCGACATGACCTCTTCGATCTTGTCTGGGTCGATACGGAGAACGGGGAAATAGTCGTCGGCGATCTTCTGCTCGGCTGGTGTGCGTAGCTTTTCCGCTTTGTTGATGATGGGCTGAATCTCGGCCGGCAGCATTGCCACACGATCGGCGTAGAGCTTGGAGCGATATGGCTCGATCAGAGCCGTTATCGGTTTTTCAGCGGCGATCCGTAGCTTCTCATACTCACCAAACTTCTGGCCGTAGGCGACGAGTTCCCCAGGCGTTGCCATGATCTGCTTCTTGATCACAAGCGGATCGAAGAGCGCCTTCATGGCGTAGAAATCCTTCTGCGGGATCGGGTCGAACATGTGGTCGTGGCACTTCGCGCAACCCACTGTCATCCCCATGAAGGCCGTGGATACGGTTTCAACCGCGGAGATTTGCAGTTCGCCCTGGTCCTTCCCGTCGCGGCTGACTGCGCCGCGCGCAAGGAAGCCGAGCGCGAACAGATCATCAGGCCGGCGCTCAACTGGAGTGCGGCGGCCTACGTTCTGCATGGTCGTGCGTTCGGTAGTCCGGTAGCCCGTCAGTTGGGCACGCACAAACTGGTCATAGGGGAGATCGGAGTTGACAGCATTGATCACCCAATCGCGCCAGTAATGAATCCCGGGCGCGGCGTACATTCGCTCCTCGGCATCGGCGTAGCGCAGCACATCCAGCCAATGTCGGCCATAGCGGACGCCGTATTGTTCGCTCGCCAAAAGGCGGTCAATCAGCCTTTCATAGGCGTCAGGCGATTTGTCGTTGAGGTAAGCATCCTGTTCGGCCAGCGTGGGTGGGATGCCGATGAGATCCAGGTAGACGCGACGCAGGAGTGTGCGCTGATCAGTGGGGCCGACTGGCGTCACTTTCTTCACGACATAGAGCGCGTGAACAAAGGCGTCGATCGGGTTCGTGCTATCGGCCGGTGCTACGGGAACGGGCGGACGCACCAGCGGCTTGAGGGCCCAAAGTTCGGCCGCATCCTGCATCGATGCCGAGACGCGCCCTTTCGTCTCATTTGCGATCGAGCGCAGAACCGACCTCGCGGCAACGGGCCTCACCCAGGACTTCGAGGCTGCGGTCACGACTGGCATCTTCAGCCAGTCGGCGGCAGAGAGAATAGAGCCGCCTGCCGCCATTGCCACCACGAGGACCTTGAGGATAAAGCGCATCACGATCGACTCCAATATGAACGACGACAAGCGGGCCAATGAAGAGCACGGGCTATCTATCAGTTACTGCCAGTTACTGCCAGTTACTGCGGCGGTGACCATCTCGAGGATTCGGCGAACGCCGTCATCCGTCCCAATGGGACCGTCGTTGAACTGGCTGCGCAGAGCGGGCTTCCAGGAGTCACGCGAACCATCATAGGGATAGTCCTGCCGGAGTCCGGTACGCGCCGGATCGTATTGTCCGTCGTCGCCCGCCATCTTGTAAATCACCATGTCAAGCGATGGGATGACGATGACGCCGAACCCGCCGCCACCCGACTTGAAGAAAGCGTCCCTGGGAGCGCCAGCGACGTGGCCATCGGCGTTGTTTTCCCACATGAGACTCATCGGGGCATGGGCATTCCACTTCGTCGGTTTGCCGCACAATTCGATGTAATCGGCGGGAATCACCTGCACCTTACCCCAACGGCCTTTCTTCAGAATGGCGTAAAGGAAGCGAAGGTGATCGGTCGAGCGCAAAGCGATGTCCGCGCCGCCCGGAGTATGGGGCAGAACATTTTCGCCACGCCGAAGGGCCCAGGCCCACTGGCCCCAGCCAAGCGGTTTCGCCAGGCGCAGATCAATATACTGATGCATCTCCATGCCGGTGAGGTTGCGCAGGACGATGGACGCGACGTGGGGTGACGCTGAAGCGTAAGAGTAGCCGCCGCCGGGCTTTGTCCAGAGAGGACTACGGAGAGCCTGAAGGTCTTGCCCCAACGGCGTTGTTGCAGGCGGGACGGGAGTGAGTTTGACTGCGGGTACGCCGTCGACAAAGCCGGGGTTACTGCCCTCGCCGTGCAGGCCCGCAGACATCGAAAGCAATTGGCCGAGCGTGATGTCGGCCTTAACCGGATCATCCAGAGGCATCGCCTGCGGCAGGTATGTGGCGTTGAAGACCTTCGTCTCGAGGCCCTCAGGAATCTGGGCCTTCTTTTCAGCCAGCATGATGCCACATGCGATGCTGGTATATGCCTTGCCAACTGAAGCGGTGGCAGGGTTCGCTTCCCGATTGCCGCGGCCGTAATAGCGCTCATAGACCAGCCATCCGTGGCGCACTACCAGTAAGCCACCGTGCTGGCTGCTGCGCGAAGCGTACTCGAAGGCCTGATCGAGCTTGCCCGAGTCCATCCCGACCGTCTTCCTGATCGCCGCAGGGTCCTTTAGAGTACGCCAACCACCGGCGTTGTCGGGATTGGGGAAGTAGTCTTCTATTGTCCCGGCAGCTGCAAGCGCGACGGTAGCAATAGCGAGGACAGTTAGAACAAGATAGCGCATCATGGTTTGAAGTTCGATCAATCTCTATAAGGTGCGGACTTTGTTGGAGGACTTTAGCGCGATTAAGGGTAACGAGAAACGGAAGAACCGTCAACCAAGGGTCTCGGTGACATCGTAATCAGGGGCGTCTCTTGCTTCTCCGCGCCTCCACGTTGAATCACTTGGCTGCGAGTCTAAGCGCACACATGGCATCTGCTGGGGAGTTCGCTCGGTGCGGCAACAAATCTCTTGAAAAGCAGCTTCGCTGCGCGCAGAATGCAACTCTTGGAGCGTTCCCTAAACGGTCAACACTCCGCTCTCTTCTGGCGGAGAACTCGGGCTCGAGCCTGGCAGCGCTTATCAACCATTTTACACTCGCGGCAGCCGCCAAGAACCTGTGGATCAAGTGCCTACAGGGTTAGTCGAAACGCGATAGTCAAGGGAGGATCAAAGTGAGAGCTACAGCAAGAATAGTGTTTATCTGTTTGCTGGTCTTTGGATTCGCTTCTATCCCCTCGGTCTCGGCTTTGGCCCAGACCTACACGGCCACTGTGACTGGAACTGTCACCGATCCTAACGGGGCCGCTGTGCCCAACGTTAAGGTAGTCGCGACCAATCAGGGGACGAAACTCGAATACAGATCGCAGACCAGTGACTCCGGCGCTTACACGATTCCTTTCCTGCCCGCCGGCAGTTACGTGCTGACGATCGAAGCGACCGGATTCAAAAAACTCGCCTCGAATGCGATTGATCTCGAGGTCAATCAGACCGCGCGTATCGATCTAAAACTGCAGGTGGGATCGGTCGGCGAATCGGTCATCATCTCGGGAGTCGCGCCGGTACTGCAGACCGAGAGTGTCACCGTCGGACAAGTGATCACGGGCAACACGACCACCAACCTTCCACTCAATGGGCGCAACTTCCAACAGCTCACGCTGCTGGTACCCGGGACGATCAACCCGAATCCGGGCGGCTTCAACAGCGTCGGGCAGGGCTCGCAGGGACGTCCTTACGTCAACGGAAACCGTGAGCAAAGCAATGCGTTTCTCCTCGACGGCATTTCAGTGGACGAAACGATTGACAATCGCATCGGCTACAAACCGAACGTCGACGCCCTTGCGGAGTTCCGCGTCGAGACGTCCAACTCCTCGGCTGAGTTTGGCAATGTCACGGGCGCGACGGTCAACGCAACGCTGAAGTCGGGCACGAACGATTTTCATGGCAATGCCTTTGAATTCTTTCGCAACGATGCGCTGGACGCGAAATCGTGGACAAACAATCGCACTGCGGCATTGACTGGCACGAAGATCGCCAAATCGAAGCTGCGCCAGAACGTCTTCGGCGGAACGCTTGGTGGCCCGATTCTGAAGAACAAGCTCTTCTTCTTTATTGACTATCAGGGGATCAAGCAGCGCACGGGCGGCGGTGGTTCTATCAACGTGGCGCCGGCTGCCTGGCGAAACGGAGACCTCTCGAGCCTTGGCGTTGCGATTCGCGACCCGCAGACTTGCACCAATCCCCGTGATACAACCACCTGCAGAAATTTCACGGGTGGCATCATTCCAATCGGCCGCATTGTCAATCCTGTGGCGAAAGCGCTTTTCGCCGATACCACGCTGTACCCCCTGCCGGCGAGCATCAACCCGACCACGAAGGTCGGCATTCTTCCTGTGATCACCGCAGCAAAGGTGGCGAGCCATCAGTTCGATGTCAAGCTTGACGCTCGTTTGGGCGACAAGGACAACTTCTCCACGCGTTATTCCTTCACCAATTACGAGCAAGCCAACGCGCAAGGCTCGCTCGCGGTGATCCCTACTTCCGCCCAGTTCAGCCGTCCGCAGAACTTCGTCATCAACTGGACGCGGACGATCACACCGACTTTGATTAATGAAGCGCGCATTGGTTTCAACCGTGCCGTGTTCATCACTAACAACGCGTTCGATTGGGCCGGAATCGGGAACGGGAATCAGAAGCTTGGCATTCCCGGCGGTCAGATCGTACCGGGTCTCAGCTCAGTTGTTCTCGGCAGCGGCTTGAGCAACATTGGCGCCGTGGGCACGAATGAGGACAACGTGCCTAACACGTTCCATTACGGCGACAACCTTACATGGCTGCGCGGCCGTCATTCGCTGAAGATGGGCGCGCAGTTGCAGCACTATCAGCAGAACCGCTACTACGCCGGCAACAACGGCGCGCTTGGGGTCTACACCTACGGCACGCAATATACCGGTGTTGCGTTCGCCGACTTTCTCCTTGACCAGCTCACCGGCAAAGGACTCGGCGGCGTTACCGGCTCGAACAAGGGTAAATGGGGACACCGGCAGAACCGGGTCGGTGTGTTTTTCCAGGATGATTTCAGGTTGCGCAACAACCTCACCCTGAATCTGGGCGTTCGCTGGGAGTACACCTCACCTGTGTACGAGGTGCTGGATCGACAGTCGAACTTCGAGCTCTACAGTGGGCGCCAGCTCTTCGCCGGCAAAGACGGCAACAGCCGAGCTCTCTACAATTCGTTCTACAAGGGATTCGAGCCGCGCCTGGGCTTTGCCTGGACGCCGACCAAACTAGATGGAAAGTTAGTCGTTCGCGCCGGTTACGGTATCACTCAGTACATGGAAGGCACGGGGTCGAACCTGCGGCTGCCGCTCAATCCGCCGTTCTTCTCTGAAGCGGACGTGCAATATGATTTGAGCACTGGGCCGGGCACAATCTCGAAAGGCTTTACCGATGTCATTGTGCGCGACAAACCCGCCGGGTTGATTCGAGTCTGGGACCCCGACCTGCGCCCACAGTTCACCCAGCAATACAACCTGACGTTGGAATATGAGCTCTTCAAGAATATGTCGTTGTCAGCGGCCTATGTTGGTCACAATGCGACCCACCTGGTTGCGCCGACGGATTGGAATCAGCCGTTGCCCGGCACAGGTAATCCAACGACGTGGGTCAATTTCAATTTGCGCCGGCCGTTGAGTGGTCCATTGCCGTCGGTGACTCAGATCAGCGGCACGGGGTCGTGGGCGGTCAGCCGTTACAACGCGCTGCAAGTCAGTGGTCGCCAGCGTCTCACCAGAGGTCTCGAGTATTTGCTCTCGTACACCTGGAGCAAGACGATGACCGACAACCTGGGTTATTACGGCTCAGCCGGCGTGTCCGCTCAGAGCGCTTATTCGGGCAACCACTACGACCGTCATGGCTACAACTACGGGCCGGCATTCTTCGACGCGACGCATAACTTTGTCTGGGCAGGCACGTATGAATTGCCAGTTGGCAAAGGCCGTTCGTTTGGCGGTGACCTGCATCCGGCTGTTAGCGCGATCGTCGGTGGTTGGAATGTGAGCAGCATCGTCAGCATGCACACCGGCTTCCCCATCACCATTACGGGGACAGCAGGCCGCACGCTGCAAGACCCGCGTGGCTCGGTTCACCCGAATCAAATTGGCGTGCCGACGATCACCGGCAACAATCCTGACTGCTACATCTACAACCCGTTGAATACCTTCTGCGCGGGCATTACCGGAACGGTAGCTTTCGCCGAGCAGGCGCTCGGGACGTTCGGCAGTGCCGGTGTCGGGACTGTGCGAGCTCCGGGTTACTTCAACTGGGACTTCGGCGTTGGGAAGAAGTTCTACGTGAGGGAGGCCCTCTACTTCGATTTCCGCGCCGAGTTCTTCAACTTCACGAACACTCCCAGCTTCAACCCGCCGGATAGGGCGTTCACCCCAACCTCGCGAACGTTCGGTCAGGTCACGTCGACGATCAGTCCACCGCGTATTATCGAGTTCGCGTTGAAATTCCACTTCTAAGCGGAGGTGGTAGCAAGAAGGAGGAGACCTTTGCAGGTCTCCTCTTTTTTTTTCGCGCGATCTGTCGGGCGGCCGTAAGCCTAAGGGACAGTCTCACGCGAAGCCGCGGCGAAAGACGTGAAGAAGAATAGACATGGTTATCTTGGCGGCTTGCAGCAACGGGATCGTTTCGTTGGCGCGACGGAGGGCAGTCTTTTCCCGCGCCTACCATCTGCAGGTCTCTTGCGATCGCACAGCCGTCTCCCACGCGAAAATTTCCATTGAAACGATCCAACATCTTCAATATAGTCTCGAAAAGCCCATCACACGTTTTACAGAGTTCCTCGCGCGACTAGAACCCCGCAAAATGTAAGGTTCAGGCGACAATGTAAAAGACGGGCAACGAGATACTTCTACAACAAGGAGCCACTACGCGGACCCGATGGATACGACTTCGATAACTCTCTCAGTGCTTTCAGCCATGATTATGCCGGCTGTGTTGATTTCAGCGTGTGGCAGTCTGGTGACATCAACCAATGACCGGCTTATCGCTTCAATGGCCCGGGTCCGACATCTATCAGACCGATTGGAGGAACTGGCGGCAGCGGGTTCCGAGTTGAAAATGCTGGATGAGCGGCGAAAGATGGTTTTTGAGCAATTGGAGCTGCAGACCAGCCGGGCGCCGATGCTGCAGCGTATCCTTACGACCCTCTATCTCGCGATCGGTGTCTTCGTTGCGACCAGCGTCACTATTGGGATCGCGGCCCTGACGAAAGCGAACGATACCTGGGTACCAATCAGCTTTGGGCTTCTCGGAGCTGGGTTCCTCACATATGCGAGCATCCTGCTGCTTATCGAAGCCCGACTCGCGACCGCTTCCGTCAGGGGCGAAATGGCATTCCTGTGGCGCCTCGGGAAACACATCGCACCGGGTGAGATCGGTGACGGAGCGAAGCGCCGCCGCGCTTAACGCTCGCCAACCGTCGCCCTCACGGAATCAGGAGTACTTTGCCTGTAGTTCTTCTGCCCTCCAATTCCGTATGAGCCTGTGCTGCCTGCGCTAGTGGAAAGGTGTGCTCGATCCTCAGTTTGAGTTCGCCAGACGCGACCTGATCAAGAACCTCTCCAGCTCGCCAAAGTAATTCTTTACGCGTTGCGGCATAGTGCGCGAGACTTGGGCGGGTCATGAACAAGGACCCGCGCTGAGCCAGCAGGGCGGGATCAAATGCAGCAACCGGCCCGCTCGATTGTCCATAAAGCGCCATCATTCCTCTGGGCGCGAGTACGTTCAGACTCTTAAGGAAAGTATCGCGGCCGACAGAATCGTAGACTACCTGAACTCCACGGCCATCAGTGAGTCGCCGGGTGTCGACCTCAAAATCCTGGGTTGTGTAGAGAATGATTTCGTCGGCACCCGCTTCGCGCGCGAGTGAGGCTTTCGCCTCAGTCGAGACTGTCCCGATTACTTTGGCGCCGATATGTTTCGCCATCTGGATGAGCAGGAGACCAACGCCACCTGCCGCTGCGTGAATGAGTGCCCAGTCGTCAGACTTGAGCGCGTAGGTAGTAGTTGTCAGGTAATGGGCGGTCATACCCTGGAGCATGGCCGCGGCCGCTTGCTGCGTGTTGATATTCGCGGGCACCTTCACGAGACGTGCAGCGGGGACGACGGCGAATTCGGCATAGGCACCTGGAACCATGGCGAAGGCGACCCGATCACCTGGCGCGAAGTCAGTCACCTCGGTGCCAATCTTTTCGACGATTCCGGCGCCTTCCGAGCCCGGGGTAAAGGGCTTCGGCATGGGGTAGAGCCCGGTGCGGTGGTAGACGTCGATAAAGTTGACTCCGATTGCTTGAAGTCGAACGAGAGTCTCGCCGGCTTTGGGCTCAGGGGTGGCAGTTTCCGTGTAAACGAGCACCTCCGGCCCGCCAGTATTCTCAACTATGATTGCTTTCATGCTACTCCTTTGAGAGATGCCGTGAGGAACAAACGAACATCCTCGGAAGCCAGGGCATTGTCGATCTCGCCGATGGCTTCGGACGATAGCATGAACGGGCACTTCGCAATCGGCAAGGACGGTTTAGCTGGGGGGAGCAACAGGACCCCTTACTGCACAAAAGAACCGCGACAACCGGGGGCAGATGGAGCCGCGCCAGAGCAGGACGGGAACATACTGCTTTGCTTACATCGTCACAGGACTTTCTGGCCGGCGCGAAACGACTTTCCAACCACGCTATGCTTCCGACTATAGCCAAAATATATTACGAACCCGATAGCTAGCCAGATCAGCAATCGCAACCACGTATCCAGGGGCAGGCTTGCCATGAGCAGCAGCGAGATCGCAATTCCTAGAATGGGAGTGAGAGGTGACCACGGAGTCCTGAAAGGCCGCGGCAGATCAGGACGTCTGACGCGCAGGATCAGGACACCAACACAAACGATGACAAACGCAAGCAAAGTCCCAATGCTTACGAGTTGCCCGAGAATGCCGATCGGCATCAGCCCTGCAAAAATGGCGACGGCGAATCCAACCACGATCGATGAGATCCACGGTGTGTGAAACCGCGGATGGATCACGCTGGCCCATGATGGCAGCAAGCCATCTCGCGCCATGCTGAAGAAGATTCGCGACTGTCCCAGCAGCGTCACCAGCATGACGGTGCTCAACCCGGCCAGGGAACCAGCCTTCACCAGCAAACTGCCCCAGCGGACGCCAGTGACATCAACCGCATTGGCGACAGGTGCAGCTACATTGAGCTGCGAGTAGTGAAGCACTCCAGTCAGCAGAGCGGCCACCACTATGTAAAGCACCGTGCAGATCGCGAGCGAACCGAGAAGTCCGATCGGCATGTCTCTCTGGGGGTTCTTTGCTTCCTGGGCAGCAGTCGAAACTGCGTCAAACCCGATATAGGCGAAAAAGATCACCGCTGCGCCCCTCGCGATGCCTGACCATCCATACTGGCCAAACTTTCCGGTGTTTTCCGGAATGAACGGATGCCAGTTGGTACTCGCAACACTCGGATTCTTCCAGAGAAAATTTGCTGCAATGATAATAAAGACGATCACCGTCGCAACTTTGATAAAGACCGCCACCATATTCAGATTGGCCGATTGCCGGATGCCGACTATCAGAATGCCGGTGACTGCGATGATCACCAGAAAGGCGGGCAGGTTGAAGAGCGCCGTCACGTGAGGCAATGACTCGGCGTTGATTCCCGCCGCACTCAGCGTTGGCCCGACCGTTGTCAGCAACTCCCATCGTCCGTTGTGCTCGACAAGAATGCTGCCAGGCGTTTCGGTCAATTGTGGTGGAATGTGCATTCCGAAGTCCTGCAAAAGACTTACCAGATTGGCACTCCATCCTGCTGCCACCGTCGCCGCGCTAAACGCATACTCGAGCACCAGGTCCCAGCCAATTATCCAGGCGACGAGCTCACCGAATGTGGCATAGCCGTAGGTGTATGCCGATCCCGCGATTGGGATCATCGATGCGAACTCGGCATAGCAGAGACCCGCGAACGCACAACCGAGTCCGGCAAGAAGAAATGACAAGACGATTGCTGGCCCGGCAAACTGCGCTGCTGCCGAACCAGTAATCACGAAGATGCCGGCGCCAATGACAGCACCAATCCCCAGCGAGATGAGGTTAAGAGGGCCAAGAGCGCGTTTGAGGCCGCCAGGCTCGTCCGCGGAGCGCGCCTCTGACATTAATTGATCGATTGGTTTGGTAGCAAAGAGCTGTGACAATGAGGACCTCCCAGCCGGGTAGACTTGCTAAAAACAGGCCGACGCGCGAATGAACGTCGGAGGACAGACCTCGAGTCTCGTCCCATCTCATTCGCAAAGTTCGCGCAACGTTAGCCTTTGGGCGGGTCTTTCCGAAGCATTATGTGATGGAGGTATCGCGAGGTGGGATGAATCGGCATCTTGCGGTGATGAGACGCCGGATGGAATCGGAAATCTTCGGTAGTCAGAAACAACAACCACCCCCGCGGGTATGATCTCCTTGCAGTCCTTGCGGTCCCTGCAGTCGCTTAAGTCCTTGTTGGACTGGAAATCATGTGGCTCCCTTCCATCATTGAAGTCACAATTTGCCCAACAATTGATAAAGCTGATCACGGTATGTCCGGCTGAGCATGAGCTGCGTCCCGTTTCTAAGAATGATTCGATGGTCGCGATGAGTCCACGGCTGCAGCTCCTGAATGCGATCCACATTGACGATCTGAGATCGATGAATGCGCGAAAACTTCCGCGGGTCCAACTGCCCCACAAGATTGCTCAACGTTTCTCTCAACAACGAAGATTGTTTTCCAAAATGGATGCGGATGTAGTTCCCTTCCGCCTCGATCCAATCGATCTCATCCGTCTTGATGATGAAAACACGATCGTTATTCCGGATGAGCAGCCGATCGAGATACTGAGGCCGTGCGCGCATCTCGCCGAGAAGCGACAGAATTTGATCGCTTGCAAGCCTCCCTCGACGCGCACTCAATTCAGTCTTTGCTCGCTCAATTGTCTGCGCGAATCGCTGCCGATCGAATGGCTTGAGAAGGTAATCCACGGCATGTACTTCAAAGGCTCGCACCGCGTATTGGTCATAGGCTGTGACGAAGATGATCATCGGTCGGGATTCGCCTTTGAGGGCCCCAGCGATCTCGATGCCGCTCAGTCCCGGCATTTGCACGTCAAGAAACACCAGGTCTGGCGAGAGCTTCTCGATCGCCAGCACGGTCTCGGGGCCGTTGGCGCACTCACCCACGATCTCTATTTGCTGTTGGTCTCGCAACATATCGCGGATGCGGCGCCGCGCCAGCCCCTCGTCATCTGCAATAAGAACCTTCATTCGATCGGGCATTCGATCGGGTACTCGATCGGGTACTCGATCGGGTATTCGATTGGTTTCAGGCATCGTCATTCTCCATGAGAAGCGGAATCTCCAGAATCACGGCGAGCCCACCCTCGGGCAGGTTCTCGACGACAATTCTTTGTTCTGCTCCATAAAACCGTGTCAGCCGCGCGCGAGTATTTGCGAGTCCGAGGCCGATCCGCCCATGTCCGTTACCCGATGCGGAAGCGACGGCCTCACTCGGTCCTTTCATTTCCATGAGTTGAGACACCTTTTCAGCAGATAGGCCCGGACCGTTATCCTCTACCTCCAGACGCAACCGGGGACCGGCTTTTCGGACGCGTATCGTCAGTCGTCCATGACCGGTCAGTGGCGCGATGCCGTGTCGAATCGCGTTCTCGACGATCGGTTGCATGATCAGATTGGGTACACGAGCCATCCTGATGGTTGGATCGATCTCGAACAGAATTGTCAGACGGTCCTCAAAACGAAGTCTTTCGATTTCCAGATAGCATTCGAGGAACTTTATCTCCTCCTCGAGCGTGATTGCAGACGAACCTGCGTTATTAAGAGTCATGCGCAGGAATTCACCGAGCCGTGCCACCATCTTGTCCGCTGTTTCAACGTCCTGGTGCATGAGCGCTGAGATCGAATGCAGCGTGTTGAAAAGAAAGTGTGGATGGAGTTGCATCCTTAGCGCCCGCAGTTCCGCCTGAGCAAGCTGCATCTCCAGCTGCGTAGAGCGAAGGGCGCCATGCTGATAGCGTTCATAATAGTGAAAGGCATAGCTGGCGATGAGAATTGTCCAGTAAACCAGACTCCACCAGGCAAAACTCGAGAGAAAAACCGGCTGAAAACGGGCCAGCAGCTCATCAAACGAGCCCGGTGGATTCCCAGCCAGCCACGACGTGATGATGACGAACAGGAGCAGATGCGCGAGCGAGAAAATCGTCCCCGCGGGCAAGTGAAGGAGCAGAGCGTCCGGCCATTGCTCACGCCCAAACGGAAAAGCCCGAGCAAGCCAGAGGATGATCGGCGATGACAGCGCCCAGAGGAGCCAGAAGACAAGACCTTGCAATAGAGCCTGCGTCAGGCCGATTGGCTGCTTCTCGTATGTTCGCTGCAGGTAGACCTGGATAGCGAAATAGAGGCCCGGAAGCAGCCAGACCACTGCGAAAAGTAACCATCTCGGGGAACGCTTGAGCGACATGGTCGGAAAAAAGTAGCGCAGTTCCGCCCTCGACGCTACTGATGCAGCATTACTTTGACAGATAATGCATACAGATCAGACGCGGTTATGGGCTCCAGATGCCCGAAGATGGTGATTTCAATCGGAAATTAGAAAAGGAGTTTGTCGTGCGAAACCTGCTGGAGAGCTTTATTGGCAAAGAGATCGATGTTCATTGCGGCGGCTCGTCGATCCGAGGGAAGGTTCTGAAGGTCCAGGGCAACGTGCTTCACGTCGAGAAGGATCAGGTGATCTGCTATATCAATATCGATAAGATCGTCGCTGTTTGGGATTCTCAGGAGAAGAAAAACAGTGCGCCGGGCTTTATCGTTGATCGGTCCGGCGACCGCTAGAGATCAGGACGGGTGCGAGCCGTGGCACCACCGATGGGACCACGCGGTATCCCGTAATCCGCTTTTCCCAGTAGCCGGTGAAGTATGAGAGAACGACACCCTGCGAACTAGAGGCGTGATAAAACGAGAATGCGTCGCGAACAATACCAACGTGGGTGAGACCGTTGAAGAAGACGAGGGTTCCGAATCGCGTCAACTGATCTGAGGTTGCTTCCGGAAGGGTTTGCCACAGGGCGCGAGCGGGCATGCGAGTAAAACTGATACCGCTCTCCTGAAAGACTCGCCAGACAAGACCAGAACAATCGTACCCATAATCATCGATACCATAGAATCGATATGGAATTCCGATCTTATTCAGAATTGTGGATTCGAGCAGTGACGCCGACTCGGCCGCCAAACCGAGAGAGTGTGGCGGCCGAATCAACTCCAGGCCGAACGCCGGCAAAACCATCGGCAATTTGATGGTCCTCGGGCGTGTATGAACGGCGATTAAGTCCGACTCCTGGGCTAAAGCCAGGTGCGCAATGCCGGTCAGAACGATAAGCGTCAATGGCAGACAGAGGAAGATCCTCAGTGCTGGTCGCATAAACTATTCGTTCTCCTGATCGCATTTGGTCACCGGGATGCTGGTGACTTGATGAGGTGCCGACATCTTAGCCGTAGAGAAAAGAAATGTCACGCCCAAATGAACCAAAAAAAGACGTTGTGAAGGGATGACTTAGCGAGCGACTCAGGTTTATACTAATCCGCCGTCCTGAGTGAAAAGCATTAGCGGACTTTTTTGCCTGCATAAACTCTAAAGCCCCAGCAGAGTTGCAGCGGGATCGGACCAGAATAAACCAAAAAACAAATAGTCATACTATGAAAATAGCGATTATGGGGACGCGAGGTATTCCTGCCAACTACGGAGGCTTTGAGACGTTTGCCGAACAGTTGGGTACCAGATTGGCGGCGCGGGGACATGGGGTGACCGTATATGGCCGGAAGCATTATGCGACCGGCGGTCGCCGCGAGTATCGCGGAGTCGAATTGGTAGTTCTCCCAACCATTCGTCACAAATACTTCGATACGGTTGTCCATTCCTTTCTGTCGATGCTGCACGCCCTGCCGCGCCGCTACGATGTGATTCTCATCTGCAATGCGGCGAACAGCATCTTTGCATTAATCCCTCGATTACTGGGGACGCCGACCCTCGTCAATGTCGATGGGCTTGAGCGCAAACGCAAAAAATGGAATTGGATAGGACGCACTTACTATCTCGTCTCGGAATGGCTCTCAACCTTCCTGCCGACGGAAATCGTCACCGACGCGTTGGTCATCCAGAATTACTACGAGACGCGTTATCACAAGAAATCGGCGATGATCGCCTACGGCGCAGAAGTGGCGCGTCGGGCTGCACCGGAACATCTGGAAAAGTACGGCCTGCAACCAGGGAAATACATTCTCTATGTCAGCCGGTTGGAGCCGGAGAACAACGCGCATCTGGTCATTGAGGCATATCAAAAGGTGGCGACAGACCTTCCTCTGGTGATCGTCGGTGGCGCGCCGTATGCCAAGGAGTACATTGCGCAGCTCAAGAGCACGCGCGATCCGCGAGTAAAGTTTCTCGGGTTTGTCTTTGGTGAAGACTATCGCGCGCTGCAGCAGAATGCGTATTGTTATGTGCATGCGACGGAGGTTGGTGGAACGCATCCGGCATTGATCGAGGCGATGGGTGCAGGCAACTGCGCGCTGACGCTGGCGACGCCTGAGAATCTCGAAGTCATGGGCGATGCGGGTCTGGTTTACCATTCAGTCGAGGATCTCGCGCGGCAGCTGCGCCGAGTTCTTGCGGACCCATCGATCATTGGCGAATACCGGCATCGAGCCATGTCTCGCGTCATGCAGCTCTACAATTGGGAACAGATCACCGACGAATATGAAGTGCTTCTGGCTCGAGTGGCGGGTACCGAATCGCTGGTCACGGCGCGGAACTCCAACACCGAGGCGTCGATGAATTATGAGATACCGGCATTCACTGAGGAGCCGCCGCCAAAGGCCCGCCGTGCAGCTCGCACCTTGCCGTGAGGGGCCAGGGAGCAGGGAGCAGGGAGATCCGTTCGTGGTCCCGCCTTTAGGCGGAATGTCGGGTGCCGCAACATTCCGCCTAAAGGCGGGACTACGAACGCACTGCCAGTATCCCTCGACCATGGATCCTGACCCTGACACCTGACCCCTGACACCTGATCCCTGACCCCCGCCCCGAGGAGCTGAATGAATTACCAGTCGAGTGCAAAGGTTCCTCTCTGGCGTGCCGGAGCCGCGCTGGTCACGGAACACCACGGCCTTATCAAGTCGCTGGTTCGTCGTGAATTGACGAACCGGTACAAAGGCTCGCTCGGGGGCCTGAGCTGGTCGATCATCACCCCAGCCGTCATGATCGCCATCTTTACGTTGATCTTCTCCGGTATTTTCCAGGCTCGGTTTGGCAAGACTCCCGGTCATTTCAGTTTCGCCGTGTATCTGTTTTGTGGAATGTTGCCCTGGATAGCTTTTAGTGACGGTGTGCAACGAGCGACCACCGTCCTCACCGAAAATGTCAATCTCATCAAGCGCGTCGTTTTCCCGGTTGAAGCGTTACCGGTGAATGTAGTTCTTGCTGCAGTCGTTCAGCAGCTGTTGGGGACCGCAGTACTGCTGGTGGCGGCGGTCGCGCTGGAGCGGACCATTCATCCAACGGCGCTGCTGCTGCCGGTGCTTTTGCTTCCGCAGTTGGCCGCGACACTTGGACTGGCGTGGCTGATGGCGAGTCTGGGCGTCTTTCTTCGTGATATGGCGCAGTTCAACCAGTTGCTGTTCATGTCGTGGATGTATCTAACGCCAATCTTTTATCCGGAGGATCAGATTCCAGAGAGATTTCGCTGGCTGGTCGAGTTCAACCCGATGGCACCGCTGATCAGATCATACAGACGCATTCTGCTTGAGGGAGAGATGCCTGACTGGAAGGGCCTGGCGTTTACGTCCGCATTCGCGCTGACATGCTTTCTTTTCGGCTATTGGTGGTTCGCGCGTACAAAGAAGGCGTTTGCCGATGTCATTTGATGAATTCAAATTCCGCCGTGGAGTCTGGACGATGCCTGAGGGAAATACGGATGCCAGTAATTGAACAGAAACTATCCGCCCTTGGCCTGGTGCTGCCAGCACCGCTCAAAGCGCCACCTGGGGTCGTCCTGCCCTTCGAGTTCGTCAGAATTGTTGGCAACCGCGCAATCGTCTCGGGCCACGGACCGCAGAACCTGGATGGCTCTCTCGCGATGCCACTTGGAAAACTTGGCCGCGAACTTACGATAGAACAGGGATATGTGGCAGCGCGTTTGACCGCGCTTTCGATTCTCGGCAGTCTCAAACGCGCACTCGATGACCTCGACCGCGTCAAAGCCTGGGTCCGCGTGTTCGGAATGGTCAACTCAGCGGACGGCTTCAACAGACAGCCGAGCGTGATCAACGGATTCTCAGATCTCATCCTCGAGCTTTACGGGTCGGAGATCGGCGCCCACGCACGAAGCGCCGTCGGTCTCGCTGAACTTCCATTCGACATTCCCGTAGAAATCGAATGCGAAGTCGAGATTGCATGAAGAGTCTCACGCGAAGTCGTGACGTCGCGAAAGACGCGAAGAAGAATACATATTGAACCTCATCAATCGCACGCTGATGCTCATATTCCTTGCTTCAGTCTCCGTCCTGCTGATGCCCTTTGCATTCAAATGGGAGTTGCAGACGAGTGGTGTCACGGCGCGCCTTCGCGGAGTCAGCGCCGTGAATGACCGCGTTGCGTGGGCGAGTGGATCCGGCGGCACAGTGTTGCGCACCGCAGATGGTGGTGTCACCTGGCGCAAGTTGACAGTGACAAACGATACGTTGGACTTTCGGGATGTCGACGCGATAGACGCACAAACCGCGTATGTGCTGAGCATCGGCAACGGCCCGGCATCGCGCATCTATAAGACTGCGGATGCTGGCGCAACCTGGACCGAGCAGTTTCGGAGTGTTGACCAACTCGCGTTCTTTGACGCGATGTCATTCTGGGACGCCGATCACGGCCTTGTCATCGGGGATTCAATCGCAGGCCAGTTCTGCATTATGACGACCCAAAATGGAGGAATAACCTGGACTCGCGTGCCGGCCAGCGCGCTTCCTCCGGCGCTCCCCAACGAAGGTGCATTCGCTGCGAGCGGTACTAATATCGCCGTTCTTGGGAAGAGCAATGCCTGGATAGGCACCGGCGCCGCTGGCAAGGCGCGAGTGTTGAGAACGACTGACCGCGGTCAAACGTGGAAGATCGCTGAGACCCCGATAATCGCTGGCCCAACGGCGGGCATCTACTCGGTAGCCTTCCGCGATGCAAAGCACGGCGTGATTGTCGGCGGTGACTACAGTAAAGAGGGGCAGGCAATCGACAATCTCGCGCTGACCAGCGACGGCGGCGTGACCTGGACCCTGGCGAAGGGCCTCTCTGGTTTTCGTTCGGCCGTCGCGTACGTCCCGGAGAGTGGGGTGCGGATGCTGGTCGCGTGCGGTCCGTCCGGCGCGGACTACTCAATGGACGATGGTCGAACCTGGATGGTGCTCGATGGGCCCGGTTTCGATACGCTGAGCTTCGCGCCTGGAAAGGCGATTGGCTGGGGCGCGGGTGCGCGTGGGAGTCTTGTGCGTCTGACCAATACTAAGTAACAGCGCCCCGACTTTTAAGGCATGATCTCAGACGAAGCCGAAGCCGCGAAAGTGGAACGCTGAATTTGTCCGCATGAGGTTTCTTTGCGTCTTTCGCGCCCACGCGTCTTCGCGTGCGATAGAGTCCTTTAGCCTTCCAGTGAGCTCCACCTCAAAACAAACCGACCCACGATCGAATTGTTTCGTGCCGAGTGATACTATAGTATCACTTAATGCGAACTGAACTTGTCACGACTCTTAAGCGGCAAGCAACCGAATTGCTCTCGGATCTGGCGAGAGACAAGGAACCCATTCTTATCACTGAGCATGGGCTGCCTGGTGCCTACCTGATTGACGTGGAGAGCTATGAACTCCTTCAGACTCGAATTGGCCTGCTGGAAGGGATTGCTCGGGGTGAGATGGCAATCGCGGAAGGACGTGTTCTCTCCCACAGACAAGCTAAAACACGCATGAGACGATGGCTCAAATAACATGGACTGAGCCGGCACTCAGTGACCTCGAGGCGATTGCCGACTACATCGCCCTGGAGAACCCGTTTGCGGCTGCCGAGTTTGTCCAGCTCGTGTTCGCACATACCGAGCAACTTGAACAGCACCCCAGGAGTGGCTCGAGACCACCGGAACTCAAACACTTGCGGTATCGGCAAAGTGTCGAATCGCCGTGTCGGATATTCTATCGCTTCGACGGAAAGAAGGCCGTCTATATCCTCCACGTTATGCGGTTCGAGCAGCTCTTGCGCAGGGACCGCCTTCCTCCAGGATAGACTTCCCGAATTGACGGTCACTCGCACGATGTCTCGCCAGGAGTCGCGTTACTGCATAAAGCCCACATCTCGGACCCCGAAGTTTGCCAACTCCGGAAACAGACCGTTCAACGCCGTATCGTCAGCACCAAACCACTTCGCGAATGTCGCGCCGTATTGCGCCAGCGACACTGACGGAATCAGAATCCCCCGCGAATCGGCAAACGCGTTTGGATCGTAAGCTGAATCACTCTGGTTAAGCACCGGGAACGACCCGTGAATCTGGCCGCCTCGGACACCTCCGCCT
>JBDTUW010000003.1:0-20693 GCA_040007555.1 Acidobacteriota bacterium
AGTTCACTTCGATCCCATTCCAATACCGTCCGCCTGATCCAGCGGCGATCGAGGAAATGAGAGACACGGCGACGGTCTTATTGAGGACCTTCTATGGGATCGGCTTGATGATTGTGGCCTCGATTATTCTCGGCGTCTTTGCCGGCTGGACAGTGTTTTATTGGAGAAAGCAGAAGAGGCGAAGATTAGGGAAGGACGACTACTTCAGTGATGCAGGAGACACCATTCGACTCAATCTGGATGACTATATCTTTCAACCAAATAAGCAGCCCATCAAACTTCTTGGAAAAGGCGACGTCTAGATTGAGATCAGGGAAAAAAGTAGGCGGCCATAGTAGAAAACCCACCCCAGACTCACTATGGCCGCCTTTATCAGGAGGTTCACCCGTGCCAGTAATAACGACGGACCCTCCTAATTGTTCCGGTAGTACCTATTAAATCTCTTTAAACTGGCACCCTCTATCAGAAGTAATTAGAAGTCTGCAATCTCATAATCTCATCGGCATGACGACATATCTGAAGTCGTAATCGCCATCCGCCGCCGGTCTGATCTGCGTCTGTGAATTACCATCCTTAAATTCAAAGGCTACTTCGCCGTCCTGAATCACGCTAAAGAGATCATTGAGATACTGTGCATTGAACCCAACAGTGATCTGTGGTCCCGAGTAGTCGACAGGGATCACCTCGCCGGCCTCGCCAATATCTGCGGCGTGCGATGTGATGCTGATCTGGCCAGCGGTGATATCAAACTTGATCAAATGAGAACGCTCGTCAGCCATCAGTGAGACGCGTCTGATCGCGCTCGCGATCAGATTGCTGTCGACCGGGACTCGGTTCTGATTATCCTTCGGAAGCACCAATTCGTAATTCGGGAATTGCCCACTCAGCAGTCGTGACGAAAGTCTTCTTTTGCCAACCTTGAAATGAAGGTGATTCTCGTCAGCACCGAACTCGATCGTCTCGTTACCCTCACTACTCAGCTTGGCGAGTTCACCGAGCGTCTTTCTCGGGATAAGCACATCAGTCTTCCTGGCGGTATTGAACTCTCCCTTGGACGCGATAAACGCCAGGCGGTGACCATCGGTTGCGACGAGCCTGATTTCGCCGGCCGAGAGTTCGAACTTCGCACCATTGAGGGCGTACCGAGATTCCTCATTGGTGATCGCAAAAACTGTTCGGCTAATAAAAGTTCGCATCAGCTCCGCGGGAATCTGGACGGCGTCGCCCTTGAATTCCTGTATTTCGGGAAAGTTCTCCTTGCCCAACCACGGCATCTTGAACTTCGACCTTTCACACGAAATCGCAACCTGGTCCTGCAGATTGCACTTGAATGAGATATCCGCGTCCGGAAGCGACCGCACAATCTCAAACAGTTTCTTGGCCTGGATGCAAAGTGCTCCATCCTCTTTAACATTCGCCTCGCAGGAGGTCGTGACGGAAACATCCAAATCCGTCGCCCGGAAGCTTAACTCCCCATCCCTTGCCTCGATCAGCAAATAGGACAGCACCGGGATGGTCGTCTTCCTCTCAACCACACTCTGAACAAATCCGAGCTCCTTGAGAATACTAGTCTTCCCCACCACGAATTCCATCGAGTTCTCCTTCCAATGTCCGAAAGCCTTTTTACTGCTTTAACTAATCTCTAAGAGTGTCTTTATATCTAGTAGTACTAGTAGGGCCTGTGCAAATGTGGAAAAAACAGCTAAGGTATTGAAAGTAATTGCTTAAGTGGGTGCACAACCTGTGGAAAACCCTGTGGACAGATTGTGAGAAAATCCGAAAACTGTTGAAAAAGGTGCGGTCGCGGAAAGATATCCACACGGATCCACACAGATCCACAGCCTTTCTCAGTCTCTTTTGTGGAAAACGTGGTTAAAGTCATTTGCAGCTTGCAATTAGACTGTTGATAACCCTGTGGAAATTGCCTTTGTTCTCGAAAAGGGCGCTGATCTTGTTAATGCTGTGAAGAACGGTTGTATGGTGCTTGCCGCCGAACTCGCGACCAATCTCGGGCAAGCTCGCTTTCGTCAGGCTCTTGCAAAGATACATGGCGACCTGGCGCGGAACCGCGATGTTACGAGTGTTGGACTTGGACTTCAAGTCAGCGACCGAGAGATTGTAGTAATCGCCAACTACTTTTTGTATCGTCTCGATCGTCACAGAGCGTCCCTCTTCCTCGACGATGTTCTTTATTGCTTCCTGGGCCAGGGCCAGGCTGATTGGCTCGCCGCGCAGTGACGCGAGCGCCGTCAATCTCACCAGCGAACCTTCCAACTCCCGAATGTTGGATTTGATTCTGCTCGCGATCAGGAGGGCGACATTGTCCGGCAGAGCCAATTTCTCACTTTCGGCCTTCTTGCGGAGGATCGCCACCTTGGTCTCGAGATCCGGCGGCTGGATGTCCGCTATCAGGCCCCACTCGAATCGGGAATGAAGACGCTCCTCCAGCGTTGGTATCTCGCGTGGAGGACAATCGGAAGAAATCACAATCTGCTTCTGGCTATCGTACAGCGCATTAAAAGTGTGAAAGAACTCTTCCTGCGTCCGCTCCTTACCAGCCATGAACTGTATGTCATCGATCAACAGGACGTCGATTGAGCGATACTTCTCGCGAAAAGCGTTGGTTTTGTCATATCTGATCGCGTTGATAAGTTCGTTCATGAACTTTTCTGCAGAGAGGTAGCACAGCCGCAAATGGCGGTTCTCCTCGCGAACCCTATGTCCGATAGCACACATGAGGTGCGTCTTTCCGAGTCCGACACCACCATAAATGTAAAGTGGGTTGTAAGTCCTCGACGGAGTCTCGGCGACGGCCAGTGCAGCAGCATGTGCGAACTGGTTTGACGATCCAACGACAAAACTATCGAAGGTGTATCGCTGGTTGAGTACCAGGTCGAGCGGATCTGATACCCCAAAGACAGCTGGATTGAGGCGATTCCTTTCGAGAGAGCCAAGTGCCCCGGGAATAGGAGCAACGCTGTATGCAAGGTTGGGGCTGTTGTTGAGATCGAGAGCCAGCGCATCGCGGTCACCGGGAACGACGCCTTTCTCGGGGACGATCTCAAAACTGATCGCACGACCAGTGAGTCCCGCTTCCTCGAGCGCCTCGTCGAACACCTCCCGATAGTTGTTCAATATCCAGTCTTCAAAAACCTTGTCAGGTACTCCGAGATGTAGCCTCGTCGTATCGCTCTCGAGTAGATTAATCCGCTTGAACCAGGTCGTAAAACTTTCGTGATTGATTCGCTTCTCTACAGCAGTCAGCACCGATTCCCAGACATTGACTTCGCTCATGGCCACCCCGTCGCTCCTTGACATTCTTGCTGTCTCTGTCCCCATCCTGGGGGAGAACTTGATCTCTTCTTGATCTTCAAGGAGCGTCATACTGCACACGCCAGGGATGGATTGCAAGAGTTTTCCACACTGTGGAAAACGATGGGGTGCTTTCATCAGCCGGGCGGCTTAAACCCAATCCTAATTACTACTTATGAGAATGGCTGACGGCCCGTTTTTGACTCAGCGCGCTAGCATAATGCGAACTTGATTGCAAGAAAGAATAGACCGGAGAGAGAGATGGCTCGAGCGGAATTCAATTTCTTGATGAGAAGGGACAAGAGTTCACGCGAAGGCGCGAAAGACGCGAAGGGCAAGACCGCGGGGTTCGGCCTCTTGTCGACCGTGACTCGCTTCGCGTCTTTCGGAGTCTTGTCCCTTTGTCTCGCCGGCGATCAAGCCTTCATGTCAGCCGACATTCGCTGGTGCTCCACCTTGTTCGGGTTTACTACTGCGTCTCGACTGCCGTGGCGCCGAGATGTGTACAAACACTTAACGAACTCGCGAGCATCGCTACTAATTACCTGATGACAACGACTCTCTCGTGAACTGGCCGTCGACCATCCGAAGAATCCCCAGCGGATTCGAGTTCCGCAGTTCCATCGGAAGGGAGGATTGCGGAAAGCTCTGATAGCAGACCGCTCGAGTAAACCTGTAGATGGCGCGAGTGCCAACGGAGGTCGATCTGCCGTCGGATGTTGCCGGATACGGGCCACCGTGAACCATCGAATGGCATACCTCAACGCCCGTGGGAAATCCGTTAAAGACAAGGCGGCCCACCCGTGTCTCAAGAATCGCGATGAGATCTCGATTCTCCACCAGATCCTCATCGGAACCGAGCACCGTCGCCGTCAGGTGTCCTTCCAATGAGCGCACTATCTGAAGCAACTGCTCTCGGTTTGAATGTGTAACAAACAAAGTAGCGGGTCCGAATATCTCGTCACTCAATGCTGCATTCGCCAGAAAAGAAGCGGCATCTGTTTGAAAAAGCGCCGTCCCGGCCTGACAACCGCCGCTACTTGTCGGGCCTTCCTGCCTGACAATCGTCGAGACGCTCTCGCTTCCAGCATGCGAGGCGACACCGCGCCGGTAGGCGTCGGAAATTCCCGGTGTCAGCATCGTAAATGGCGCCGAACCAGACATCAGTCCTGCGAATCTTTCAATGAACGGTGCAGTGCTCGCACCTTCCTCGAGCAGCACCAGTCCGGGATTCGTGCAGAACTGGCCGGCGCCGAGGGTTACTGAAGCGTGAAGGCCAACTGCGATCTGATCGAGACGGTCAGTCAGCGCTCCAGGCAGGATCACCACCGGGTTGATACTGCTCATCTCGGCATAGAATGGGATCGGTTCCGGTCGAGCCGCTGCGACGCGCATGAGAGCCTGCCCCCCCGATCGCGATCCAGTGAAGCCACCAGCCTTGATATGCGGATGAGTCATGAGCGCGGTGCCGATTTCATTGCCCGAACCGTACAGCAGCGAGAAGACTCCTTCAGGCAACTGGCATTCGCGCGCCGCCTTTTCCACCGCGATTCCCACCAGCTCCGCTGTCCCTGGATGAGCGTGGTGCGCCTTGACGATCACCGGGTTTCCACCTGCCAGAGCTGAGGCCGTATCGCCACCAGCAACCGAGAAGGCCAGCGGGAAATTGCTCGCGCAAAAAACAACGACTGGACCGAGCGGTCGTTGCATTGATCGAAGATCAGCTTTTGGAAGAGGCTGCCGCGCTGGATCTGGAAGATCGATCCGAGCATCGATCCATGAACCCTCTTCAACGAGTTCAGCAAACAAACGCAATTGGAAACACGTCCTCGCAGTCTCACCCTGAATGCGTGCCGCCGGCAGACCAGTTTCCGCCGTCGCGCGCGCCACGAGCGGATCGCCGATCGCTTCGATCTCACGCGCAATTGCGCGCAGGAATGCTGCCTTGTCGCTGCCGGAAACCTGGCTGTAGCTGGCGAAGGCGTCGTGGGCGAGCTCGGCCGCCTCATTCACCTCATCGAGGCTCGCCGGAGAATAGGCGGGCTCCAGTCTTTCACCGGTCGCCGGGTTAAGACCAGAAAGCGCCGCGCCGTGATCGGCTCCTCGACGGCTGCCAATGATAGATCTTCCCAAGAGTTGCATTCAGAATCACTCCTTCCAACATTTGTATGTACGAAGCCTCCGCGGCTCCCGTCTCAAAGCCATCCCATTCGCTCCGCCGGAGATTTCTTCTCAGGCCATTGCGGGGCGATTCTTAAGGGATCCGCGGATGATTGCCAGAGTTTCGTCGAGGTATTTCCCTGAGAGCTCAAGTCGAGGTGGTCGCACCCGCGCGCTTCCCATTCCCACTTCCTGTTGGACCAGCTTGATCAACTGTACAAAGTCCACGGTTGTGTCCATCCGCAGCAGCGGCAGGAACCATCGATAGATTTCCCAGGCGCCCTTCATGTCTCCCTCAGATGCGAGATCGAAAACAGCCACCGACTCTCGAGGGAGTGCATTGACGAGACCGGCTATCCAACCTGTGGCTCCGGCCACAATGGCTTCCACGATCATGTCGTCAACACCGACGAGAATATCCAGCCTGTTGCCAAGCAGCGTCCGGATGGCGGTGACCCGTCTGATATCCGCGCTCGATTCCTTGACTGCCTGGAAGTTCTTGCGCTCTTCGGCCAGCTCCGCGATTTGCGTCGGAAGAAAATCCGTCCCATACGCGATTGGGTTGTTGTAGAGCATGCAGGAGAGATCGGTCGCTGACATTATTGCCGTGACATGGGCCTTCATCTCGCGCCAGTCTCCGCGGTAGACATACGGTGGAAGGACCATGAGGCCGCGACATCCAGCCTTCTCCGCTGCCTTTGCCTGTGCGACGCCATCCGCTGTACTGAGCGCAGAAATCGCGGCGATGACGGGTACTTTGTTGCCGACCGCTGTGACACTTGTTCGCCAGAGCGCGACCTTTTCGTCAAAGGTCAGTGTCGCGCCTTCGCCAAGTGACCCGGGCGTGACGATGCCGGTGCACCCGCTCTCTAGAAGCCACTCGCAGTGTCGCCCAAAGAAGTCGTGGTCGATGCCGAGGTCCTCTTTGAAGCCGGTCGTAATCGCGGGCATGACGCCCTTCCATTGCATCGTCATTGATTTCACCTTTGTGTTAGTTGCCGATCGCGGTGAGGCTGTCCATCCTTGCCGGGAAGATTGGCGGCCGAACCGATGTGACATCCCAATCCAGCAGAAAACTCACCGCGGGTCCACAAATGCGTCCTTGACACGGCCCCATTCCGCAACGCGTATGGAGCTTGGCCCCGCGCCAGGATGAGTGTTCCAGCAGCTGATTCCACTTCACATCCTCGCAGCGGCAGATAATCGTTTCGCTCGTCGCGAGCGCTTTCAGTTCCTCGCGCAGCGCGAAGGTGCGATCAAGCAGATCGGAAAATTTCCTCAGTCTGGCCCTCGTGCCAAAGAGCTTGCGGGCGCGGTCGATTAACCCTGTTGCGGCATAGCCCGCAATCTGGCCTTCGATCAGAGCGAGCTCGAGCCCGCCAATTCCAGTTGACTCTCCGGCGCTGTAGATATCACCGACAGAGGTGCGCTGGAGCTCATCGACCACTACAGCGCCGTGGTTAAGGTGGCAGCCAGAAAGCGCCGCCACCTCGACGTTTGGAACGAGGTGGAAGCCGAGCGCGAGATAATCGCATTCGACGATCGTCGTCTTCTTTCCGTCGCTGAAGGTGACGCGTTCGAGTCGCTCCTCACCCCTTGCCTCTGTGACCCAGCAGCCGAACCGCATCGGAGTGCCAGCGAGCCTTTTCAACAACCCAAGCGCCTGAGTCACCTTCGACATTGATGAGAGCAACGCCAGACCAAATCGACTCAATCTGGACATCGGCACCTGTTCGGCGACGAGCTGCACACGGGCACCGCGCTTCTTCAGATAGTCGGCCACGGCCAGCAGTAACGGACCAGTGCCGGCGACGACCACGCGCTTTCCTTTGATCGGAAGTCCCGATTTGACAAGTGCCTGGAGGCCTCCGGCCCCGCAGACGTTTGGCAACGTCCATCCCGGAAACGGCAGAAACCTCTCACGGGCGCCGGCGGCGATAATCAAGCTTCGATAGCCGATCTCGAGGGTGCCGGTCGTTGTCTCGGCGAAAATCGTGCCGGGGGACGGTAGATCGAAGACGCGCGTACCCGTCAGGAACTCAACGTTTGCTGCGGCGATACGATGCAGCCAGGCATGCTCTTCACGAGACCGTGTCGCTCGCGCGTCTCCACGCCAGATCTGCCCACCGCCACTCTCGTTGTCATCAATGATAGCGACGCTTGCGCCGCCCTCTGCTGCGGTCCAGGCGGAAGAAAGGCCGGCTGGGCCAGCTCCAATAACGACCACGTCATAGTCGTGACGCGCGCGAGCTGGAACTGGACGAGGATCGGGCCGCAGATTCTTCCAATCCTGAGATACTGCGTCAGTCTCAACTTTCATCCCGTCGCCACAACGGATCTGACAGCTTTTCGCATGGGCGCTGCCATCGATTGTGACGCGACACTCAAAGCAGACGCCCATTCCGCAGACTGGAGCACGCACCTCACCGGTGACCGATCGTCGGCACCAGGTCAGCCCCGCCGCGGCCACCGCAGTCGAGACCATGCTCCCCGCAGGTACTTCCACCGAACGACCGTTGACGGCGAGAGTCACGTTCTCAGCCATGCGCGCTTTCCTGTTTTTCGCGGCTCGGAAGATACGGCTCAATTGGAATTGCCGAAGGGCGGTTAAGTAACTGGTCCGCTATCAATCGTGCTGTGCCAAGTGAGGTGGTGATACCAAGTCCTTCGTGACCCGTTGCGAGGAAGACTCCTTCACGGTCCGGACACGGTCCCACGAGCGGCAGTTTGTCCGCGGTTGCCGCACGAAAGCCGGTCCACGTTCTAATCACATTGAGATTGCAAAGTTGCGGCATGTACTCAGCTGCACGGGAAAGCATTCGCGAAAGCATCGGCTGATCTATGGTCGTCGTCTCGCTTCCATATTGTCGCGATGATCCGATCAGCAGCTGGCCGGTTCGCCGCGGCTGTACATTGAAGGCGACGGAATCGGTAGTCAGCGAGTGAGCGCTCTTCAGATATCCAAGCTCAACCAGCTGATGCTGAACAAATCCGGGATATCGATCCGTAATGACGAGGTGACCCTTGCGCTTTTGAACATCTATGCCCGGCGTCAGTATCGGCGAAGAGCTCCCGGTTGCATTGATCGTTACCTTCGCGCTGAAGTGAGTACCGTCATCGAGAAGAAGTCGTCCGCCGCTGATGTCAACCACCGCATGGTCGCAGTGGACAACCGTTCCGCGCACTTTTGCGCGTTCAAGAAGAAACCTTGCGACTGCGGGAGAGTAAGTCACGGCATCGGCTGGCACACGCAATCCGCCGGCAAGATTTCGACGAAGGTTCGGCTCGGCTTCGGCGAGCGCCTTTGCATCCAGAACCTCTGCTGTCACTCCGCGCTCCTCATAGAAGACGCGCTTTCGATGCACCTCCTCCATCTCTTCATCGTCAGCGGCAACCCAGATGGTCCCGCATTCGTCGTATTCGGTCGAGATCGGGAGATCGGCAGCGATCTCTCGCCACAGGTCCTGGGAGTATTTCGTCAGCGCGAACTGAGCCTCGGAATCATCCATGACGACGATGTGACCCATCCCGGCGGCAGTTGCTCCACCCCCAACCACATTGCTCTCGATGACGAGCACACTCAAACCTTCGCGAGAGCACTCCTCGGCGCACGCAGCACCAACGATACCCGCACCGACAATCGCTACATCATACGCACTGGCGGTCATCGACGAATCCCGTAACAGAACGGATCACGCTCATCGAGAATGAGATCGGATTCAGCGGTGATGTAAGCTGAGCCCTTGATTGAAGGCAGCAGTTCATCGCCGCGTCGGACGACACTGCCTTCGAAGACGCTGCCTACAATGCTTTCCTGCTTCCAGATATCGCCTTCCTTGAGTTTGCCGTCCGCATAAAGACAGACGAGCTTGGCGCTGGTGCCGGTTCCGCAAGGTGAGCGGTCATATGCCTTACCGGGACAAAGTACAAAATTTACGCTGTCCACGCCCTCGAGATCGGACGGCGCAAACAACTCGATGTGATTGATTTCCTTACCATCTCGCCCGGTAATGCCAGCCTCTGTGAGCGCTTCACGAACGCGCCACGAGAAGTCGGTTAGCGCCTCAATGTTGTCATAAGCAATGCGCTGGCCGTGATCGGCGACAAGGAAAAACCAGTTGCCGCCCCAGGCGACATCACCCTTCACCGCTCCGTGCCCCGGAACATTCACCTCAACATTCGCCGCATGCCGGTAACTCGCGACGTTGGCTACAGTCACCTCACCACTCGAGTCGAGACGCGCCTCAACCGTCCCGACTGGAGTTTCGATCCGGTGGCTCCCGATGCCGAGACGACCGAGGTGCTGAAGCGTCACGACCAGCCCGATCGTGCCGTGTCCGCACATTCCAATGTAGCCGACGTTATTAAAATAGATGACAGCCGCGGCATTTGACGGATCGTCGGGCTCGCAAAGAAGCGCCCCGACGATCGCGTCGGAACCGCGTGGCTCATTAACGACGGCCGATCGAAAGTGATCAAAATCCTGTCTGAACCGAGCTAGCCTTTCCGTCAGGAGGCCTGCTCCAAGGTTGGGACCACCGCTGACGACAACACGAGTGGGCTCGCCGCCGGTATGTGAATCGATAACTTTGACACGCATCGTCAACTCGCAATTTTTGAATTTTCGATTTTGGAAATTGGATTATCCCGATCTGGTCATAGGACTTGCGAATGATAGGCTCAGTGAACCAAAAATCCAAAACCCAAAGTCCCAAAACGAGACAATAGTAGACCACTGAAGAGGCGTAAGGTCTAGAACTCTTGTCAGAGGGTCTGAACGCGATTAGGATACGTCAAATCCCAGGCGCAAGAGTAAGTGCACTATCCCGACCTATCAACCAGTTGCAGCAGCAATGCGGCGAAGTCTCCGCTTTGTTTCCCGGTGGTATCAGCCTGAGCGCCTCGGTAGTCGCACGATTGAGCCGTGAAAACTAAGACTGCAAGTGCCCAGTGAGGGATCATGGGGACTGTGTGGCGGAAACTAGCACCGATTCATGGGCGCACCGGCCAGATGGTGCCATGGCTGATTGCCGGGGCCATCCTCATTTACTTTGTCTGGGTAGCGCTCCTTGGGGTCCAGACTCTTGGCCTGGAATACGACGAGGCGCTTCTTCAACACGGTGCTGTTCACATATTGAATTCTCGAAGCGAACCGACATTCGCTCACGACTGGGGGTCGTGGTTGAGGTTCGCCGGCCGCTACTGGCCACTGACAGTGCTTCCGTATGCTGGCGCTGTTAAGTCGTATCTCGTGCTTGTTCCCTTTGCATTGTTCGGGCCGAAACTGATCGTCATCCGAGTAATCTCGGCCCTGTTGGGGGCTTTCGGCCTTTTCGGAATCGCGAGGCTTTTGCGGATGCAGGTCAGCGCTGCAGTGGCTGCCGCCGTCGCTCTCACCCTGGCGATGCAGCCCGCCTACCTTCTCCACACACTTTACGACAACAGCCTCTTTGGCTTTTGGATGGCCTCGCTGGGAATGATAAGTCTCGCCCTGCAAGCCTACATTGTGAGGCGAACGATGCTCGCGGCTGTCTGCCTTGGTTTTACCTTTGGGATCGGTATTTGGACCCGGGTAAACTTCGTTTGGTTCCTCGCTTCAGGCTTGCTGGCAGCTGTCATCGCGTTTCGAAGGCGACCACTGGTTCCGTGGCGTCACCTGGCCGCGATGACTGTGAGCGGGCTCATCGCTGCCATGCCGATGGTCGTTTACCAGTACAGATCGCGGCTGGGGGTACTCCGTTTTATGGCAACGCAGCGGTCTGAGCTCGATAGCGCGTCGCTGTTGAGAAGCCGGCTGCGGACGCTGGCTGAGACTCTCATCGTCAACGACGAGAATCGCGCTATCTGGGGCGAATCAACCGTCCCTTACTTGCTCAGCTACATTCTCGCGTTGATTCTCCTCTTGGCGTTGCTTCAATGCCTGCTGGTAAATGATCGTGACGACGCTCAGCTGACTGCGTGGAAACGCGCATCTGCCCTGTCGTTTCTCTTCCTCGCGTTATTCCTCTGCACCTCGCGATTGCCGGTCCGAGGGCATCATCTGATAGCGCTTGTCCCGATCGGGGCAGTGGTGGTGGTTCTGGCGCTCAAGAGCCTTGCGGCGAGGTGGAGATTCGGGAAGCTGCTGGCGACGGTTGTAGCGCTTATTTATTTTGCATCTGCTCTTTCGTGGGATGTCATCGCAGTCAAGGGGGTGCGGACGACGGGCGGAGTGAAGGCGTGGTCGGACGCAATCGGTCCGCTTGCGGACCATCTTCAGTCTCAATACAGCGGTCGCGAGATCAAGATCCTTGACTGGGGACTGCAGAACAATCTCTATGTGTTGTCGAACGGGAGGATTCAGTCGCGAGAGTTCTTCTGGGGCGCGACGGCGGAGAAGACGGGTTTCAATCGCTCCTGGGCCGACGAGATCGCGACGGGCGGTGTCTTTCTGACAAATTCGGTTGGCAATCAAAGCTTCCCGGCTGCTACACAAGGCCTGCTGGCCGCACTCAACGCCTCGCAGCGCCCGTACCAGCGCGTGAACTTCTACGAGAGAAGTGGCGCGCCCTATGCGGAGATCATTGAAGTCAGGTAGTTGTCAGTTGTCAGTTGATCCTCGACCAGCACAGATGCAGCTGACACGTGGCGAGCGACAGTGCCCGGTGACTATTGACAAGTGACCACCGACAACTGACAACTGACTTGTCAGTTGCCAGGGTGCCGGATCAGTAAAGCACTAGCGTTCGTAGTACCGCCTTAGGCGGAATGTCACGCGACCCGAAAATTTCCGAAATCCCGAGATTGCGGCTAAAGGTGGTACCACGAACGCTACTGTCCTACTCATAACTGGCAACTGGCAACTGGCAACTGACAACTGACAACTGAATGACCACTGAGGAAACTTTCATGAGACGAAGCACAGCTAGTTCCCGGTCTGCATTGCTGCAGAGCATGTTGATTCTCGTGCTGCTTGCTGGGATCGCCTGCACTGGCAGCAACGATGGAGGGGCCAACAAGCGACGAAAGGTAGCCTTTGTTACCAACAACGCTTCTGACTTCTGGACGATTGCACAGAAGGGTACCGAGAAAGCGGCCAAAGAAATCCCCAACATCGAAGTCGAGTTCAAGATCAACTCCGACGGCACGGCAGCCGAACAACAGCGCGTCGTTGACGACCTACTCGCAAAGGGAATTGAGGGTATTGCCATCAGTCCCGTGGATCCCGCCAATCAGTTAGCCATGCTCAACCGAGCCGCAAAGCAGGCCTTGATTGTGACTCAGGACAGCGACGCGGTTGATAGTGATCGCGCGTGCTACGTGGGTACCGATAATGTAGCTGCCGGACGCCAGGCAGGACAGTTGGTCAAGGAAGCCCTGCCCGGCGGTGGCAGCATCATGGTGTTTGTCGGGATGATGGATGCGAGTAATGCCAAACAGCGATATCAGGGGCTTAAGGAGTCGCTCGATGGATCGAATATTAAGATCCTCGATGTGCGCACCGACAATACCGATCGCGTCCGAGCCAAGTCGAATGCTGCGGATGCACTCGTCAAGTATCCGGAAATCGCCGCGATGGTGGGTCTCTGGTCATACAACGGACCGGCGATTCTCAGCGCAGCGCGAGACTCAGGGAAAATAGGGAAGCTGAAGATCATTTGTTTCGATGAAGAGGACGAAACCCTCCAGGGAGTCAAAGAAGGGGCGATCTACGCCACGGTCGTGCAGCAGCCATACGAGTTTGGCTACCGTTCGATCGAGTTGATGTCAAAAGTGCTCGCTGGTGATCGCACGATGATTCCGCCAAGCAAGCAGATATTCGTCCCCACACTTGCAATCAAACAGGACGGCATCGACGCGTTTATCGCGAAGATCAATCAACTCCGCGGGCGTGGGTGACGTTTTTGGAGCACTGCTTTTCTCTGCGAGGCCTGTAGGGCAGGGACAAGTCCTGAACCGACACCGAACTGATGACTGAACCGGCACTTCGGATGGAGGGAATCAGTAAGCGATTCCCAGGAGTTGTGGCGCTCGACGGCGTCAATCTCGAAGTGTATCCGGCCGAGATCGTCGCCCTGATCGGCGAAAACGGCGCTGGCAAGTCAACGCTCATGAAGATCCTCGGCGGGGTCGTGAAACGCGATTCCGGCACCGTCTCCGTCTCCGGCAGCAATGTTCAAATCGAATCAGCCAGACGTGCCAGCGAGCTTGGGATAGAGTTCATACACCAGGAACTGAGCGTTCTCGACAACCTGGACGTAGCCGCCAATATCTTCCTCCGCCGTGAACCCACAAGATTCGGCTGGCTGCGGATCATTGACCGGAAACGCATTTACCCCGAGGCCGATATTATTCTCTCGCGACTGGGTCTCGATATCTCCAGCCATACTCCTCTCAGCAAGCTCTCCCTGGCGCAACAGCAATTGGTTGAAATCGCGCGGGCAATTTCGGTCGGTGCGCGCATCCTGATCATGGATGAGCCCACCTCGAGCCTGACGCTGACCGAGACACGAAGCCTGCTTGAGATCATCAAGGACCTCAAGTCGCAGGGTGTCAGCGTCATATACATTTCACACCGCCTCGATGAGGTAAAGGAGATTGCCGATCGAGTCGTCGCCCTGCGCGACGGAAAGAATGCAGGGACGCTTGCACGCGAAGAAATTACTCACGAGAGAATGGTGCGATTGATGGTTGGTCGTGACCTCAAGGACTTTTACATTTCACCTGAAGACCGCGCCGAGGAATCTCGCGGCCGCGACCCGAACTGGTTTACCGTTCGCGAATTGCGAACGACGAAATATCCGCAGCACGCCGTCTCGTTTTCGGTGGGGGAGGGCGAGATTCTGGGGCTTGCGGGCCTTGTCGGCGCCGGAAGATCTGAGGTCGCGCGCGCTATCTTCGGCGTTGATCCCGCTCCTGGAAGCGAGATTACGCTCGGAGGTCAACGACTCAGGATTACTTCTCCGCGTGACGCGATCGCGACGGGATTGTACCTGGTTCCGGAGGATCGGCGGCGGTCCGGACTGATTCTTGAGACCAGCGTAAAGGAGAATATTACGCTCCCCGGTCTCTGGAACTATGCGGCTTCCGGATTGATCAACAGCACTCTGGAACTCGAGGAAGCGACGGCGATTTGCCGCGCTAACAGTATCAAGACGCCGTCGGTCGAGGTCCGTGCTGCCACATTAAGCGGTGGCAATCAGCAGAAGATCGTCCTCTCAAAGTGGCTTGCGCTTGGTCCAAAGGTTCTGATCTTTGACGAGCCGACACGCGGCATCGATGTCGGCGCAAAAGCCGAGATATATGCGCTCATGCGTCAGCTTGCGGCGAGAGGGGTAGCGATGATTGCGATCAGCAGCGATATGGAGGAAGTGCTCGGGATCAGCGATCGGATCGCCGTCATGCGTGAAGGGCGCATCACGGGAATCGTCGATCGGGCGACCTCCAGCGAAGAAGTCGTCATGCGTCTCGCCACCGGTGGCGTCGCAGCCTAGCCGCGAGTCCACAATGTCGGGGCGTAAAGCACACGGCAAAACCAGGACCTGAGAGAGATCAAGTCGATGAAGAAAGAACTCGGCATATTCATTCTATTGATCATCCTTTGCGTCATCGTCGGGATCATCAATCCAAGATTCCTCGTTCCAGAGAACCTGCAGAATATGGCGCGACTGATCGGCGCGTTCGGGATCTTCAGCCTCGGGCTCGGCCTTGTGATTATCACGGGCGGAATCGAGCTCTCTGTCGGATCGATGATGGCACTTCTCGGCGTGCTCCTGTCGATCATGCTGACAGAATGGCATCTTCCTTCAGCGCTCGCAGTCGTCGCTTGTCTTGCTGTTTCCACGGGGCTCTCGTGGACTCATGGTTTGCTCATCACGAAGATGGGGCTGCAGCCGTTTATCGTCACACTCTGTGGCCTGCTCTTCTATCGCGGGCTGGCGCGCTTTATTTCCAATGACGAGACAAAGGGTTTCGGAAGTGCGGGTGGCTTCGATGGTCTTCGCCGGCTGGTCAGCGGCAATTTACTCGGAGTTCCGATGCCGTTCGTCCTTCTGGTTGTGATCGCGGCGGTCATGTGGGTCTTTCTGCATCGCTCTGTTTATGGCCGCTATCTGTTTGCGGTGGGACGAAATGAAGAAGCGGCGAGGTACTCAGGCATCAACACGCGGCGCATCATCACGATGGCATATGTCATCTGCGGCGCTTTGACCGCGATTTCCGCCGTCATCATTGCGTTCTATACCAATTCCGTCTCTCCGGCCTCGCACGGCAATTTCTACGAGCTTTACGGCATCGCCGCCGCAGTGCTTGGTGGGTGTAGCCTTCGCGGTGGCGAGGGCTCGGTCATCGGGATAGTGATCGGGACAGCACTGCTTCAGGTTTTGCAGAATCTCGTAAATTTGCTGGGAATACCCAGTTCGCTGAACTTTGCGGTCATGGGTGCTGTCATCCTGGCCGGAGTTCTCGCCGATCAATTCTTTAGTCAGCGCCGGACAAGGAAGCCAGCCACGGCTTAGCCCTCAGCAATGCAGGACAACACGGAGATAAGTTGGGAAGAGCGATGGCATCCTCTGCGTGAAGAGTGGGTGATCATCGCCGCGCACCGGCAGAATCGGCCCTGGAGCGGTGAGACCGTTTCGCGTGAAGTGGTCAGTCTCCCGTCTTATGTGAAGGATTGCTATCTGTGTCCGGGCAATGCACGTGTCGGCGGTGCGACTAATCCTGATTATTCCAGTGTCTTTGTCTTTGAGAACGATCATCCGTGCGTGGGTAAGAACGCACCCGAGCCCGGCCCCGCCCCGGGTATCTACCTCAACCGACCTGCTCGCGGCATCGCACGCGTCATCTGTTACTCGCCCAGACACGATCTCTCACTCGCCGAGCTGAAACCAGTGGAAGTCGAGAATCTGATAGGCGCCTGGCAGCGCGAGTACGATGATCTCGGCTCTCGATCAGAGATCGATCATGTCCTGATCTTCGAGAACAAAGGCGAAGTGGTCGGCGTTTCTAACCCGCACCCGCACTGTCAGATATACGCCACCAACTTTGTCTTCAAAACAATCGAGACGGAAGTACGTGCCAGTCATCGCTATCTGACGGATCATGCCCGACCACTGTTCCAGGACATTCTCGAAACCGAAGTGAAGGATGGGAGACGAATCATCTGCGAGAATGAGTCTGCCGTGGCATTTGTTCCGTACTTCGCGCGCTATGCCTATGAGGTCTATGTTGCGCCAAAACGAACAGTGCCGGCAGTCTCTGCGCTCAGCGATGAAGAGGTCCGCGATTTTGGCCAGATCCTGCGTCAGGTAGTGATTCGCTTCGATAATCTCTGGAAGACACCCTTTCCTTATGTGATGCCCTTGCATCAGGCTCCGACCGATGGCGGTGATCATCGCGGATTTCACTTTCATATAGAGTTCCATCCACCGTTGAGAAAACCCAATCTGCTGAAGTATCTCGCTGGCCCGGAGATTGGCGGTGGAAACTTTCTCAGCGACACATCACCCGAGGAGAAAGCGGCGGAACTGCGAGCTCAGCCTGCGCTTCACTACAAGAACAATGTCTGAGCCGATTTCAATTGAAGACGCGCCGTTTCTGCTTGAAGCGCTACGCCGTCTGCACGAGATCATCCGGCATGCAGTCGTCGAGGCTTGTGAGCAATCGGAATTGGAGACGCTCTCGGCGGTGGCGCGTGAAGAGGAGGGCGACACTATCTATGCCGTCGATCGCGTCAGTGAAGAGTTGTTGATTGACTTTGTCGACCGCGAGATCGCTTCACTCTTTCCGGTGATCCTGATTGCGGAAGGACTACCTGGAGGAAGGGTCGTATTGCCAAAAGGCACGGCTGATCGCGATGCACGTTTTCGCATCATCGTCGATCCAATCGATGGCACGCGCGGATTGATGTATCAGAAGCGGAGCGGGTGGGTTTTGACCGGGGTCGCACCGAATCGGGGCGAAGAAACGAATCTTGCGGATATCGAAATTGCGATTCAGACGGAAATACCTCTCGTCAAACAGCATCTCTCGGACGTTCTCTGGGCGATTCGTGGACAGGGGATGCAGGCAGAGCGGTATGACAGATTGAGCCGGGTCAGAAGCGAGCTTCGCTTGCGACCATCGCAGAGTCCGACAATCGCTCACGGCTACGCGAGCATCGCCCGGTTCTTTCCCGGAGCACGCGAAGAACTCGCGGCCATTGATGAAGAGATAGTTCGCGGCGCACTCGGTCCGGTACAAGCCGGAAAGGCGCAATGCTTTGAAGATCAATACGCCTCGACTGCCGGTCAGTTGTACGAGCTGATGAGCGGCCACGATCGGTTTATCGCGGATCTGAGACCGCTTATGGACAAGGCAATGAGTCGCCGTGGACTGCCACTGGGGATCTGCTGCCATCCATATGATCTCTGCACGGAGTTGATCGCACGCGAGGCCGGCGTCGCAGTAGTTGGAGTACGGGGTGAGCCACTTGAGGCGAAACTCGATGTCGAACCCGAAGTCGCATGGGTAGGCTACGCCAACAGCGCCATCAGAACTCAGATCGAGCCACTGCTGCACGATGCACTCGAACGACGAGGGCTTCTGTAGCCGCCTCACGCGGACCTTCCTTTTTGAGCAGCTAGTCCGGAATGTCTGGAATCAGGGACGCCCCAACGAACGTTCTCGCCGACACCGCAGCCTTTATCCAGCTGGTCACTGACCGGCGCAGCTTCTTCCACTCCGATGGACAGATCATTGTTACGCGCGCGCCAGGGCGTCTGGACCTCATGGGCGGAATCGCCGATTACTCCGGCGCGCTCGTCCTCGAATTGCCGATTGCCCACGCAACGCATGTCGCCCTGCAGCTACAGGATGAGGAAGTCCTCGATATCATCAGTCTGCCCGATTCCCGACACGAGAAACCTCGTTCTTTCAGTTTGCCAATGGCAGACCTGATGCCGCGAGGCTCACTGCTGGAGTATCCGGCTGCCCGCGCGATCTTTGAGAGGGACTCATCACGCAGATGGGCTGCCTATGTCGTGGGCGCCTTTCTGGTACTGATGCGAGAAAAAGGACTGACGTTTGAAGGCGGAGCGCGCATCCTGATCAGTTCGAGCGTACCCGAAGGAAAAGGTGTCAGTTCTTCAGCCGCCCTCGAAGTGGCGGTCATGCGGGCCCTGGATGCTATCTATTCGATAGGCCTGGCCGGGCCCGAAACGGCCTTTCTCTGCCAGAAAGTCGAGAATCTTATCGCTGGAGCGCCATGCGGTGTCATGGATCAGATGACAGCAGCTTGTGGCGAAGCGGATCGACTTCTCGCGATCCTCTGCCAGCCTGGCGAGTTGAAAGAGAGCATACCGCTCCCGAACGACATCGCGGTCTGGGGCATCGATTCAGGTATTCGTCATTCAGTTAGCGGCGCAGATTACCGCACGGTGCGGACCGCTGCGTTTATGGGTTATCGCATTCTTGCGGAGGTAGCTGGTCTTTCGTGGCACCCGACAGCAGTGAAAGGTAAGGTTGAGATTGATGATCCTCGATGGAACGGCTACTTGGCCAATGTCGGGCTTGAGGAGTTCTACGGGTCGTTTGCTTCAACATTGCCGCGAGAGATTTCTGGCGGCGGGTTCATCGCCCGATATGGCGGGACAACGGATTTGGTGACGGCGATCAAGCCCGAAGTCATCTATCCCGTCTTTGAGGCTACCCGGCACCCGATCGAGGAGCATCACCGAGTCACCGAATTCGCGAGAGTTCTGGGGTCCTGGAATCGTCCCGAGGATGCGATCCCACTTGGTAAACTGATGTATGAATCTCATGCCAGTTATTCGGCCTGCGGGCTGGGCTCACGCGGCACAGATGAACTGGTAGAGGCGGTCAGAGTTGTGGGGGCCGCCAACGGGCTCTTTGGCGCAAAGATCACCGGAGGTGGAAGCGGTGGAACAGTGGCGGTACTGGGGCTGCGAAATGCTGAAAACCGGGTGCGGCAGATAGCAGAGGAGTATGCGGCACGGACCGGGCGGCCCGCTGTTGTCATCGCCGGGTCATCGCAGGGCGCGATGAAGTTTGGCGCGGTGCGCGTTGTTTGAAGAGGGGCTCATTTGAAGTCTAAGGGAATCTCACGCGAAGCCGCGGAGGCACGAAAGACGCGAAGCCAGCAAAACGAATAGAACAGCAAAGAAAAAGGAAGAGGCGGAAAAATTCAGCGTTACGGTCTTCGCGTCTTTCGCGCCTTGGCGGCTTCGCGTGAGATTGTCCCTTAGACTTCAAATGAGTCGTTCTTCAAATAAACTGCCCCGCGTCCATAAGTGGCAGTGAATTGCGGCGAAGCAAAGGCCGGTGCTAGAATGGCCCGAAAGCGCCAATGCAAAAAGAAAAAGAGATATTCTTCGATCACCTCAAAACCGCCGGTCTGAAGAGGACCAACCAGCGGGAGCTGATTCTCGACGTTTTTCTCGAAACTGAAGGACACTCAAGCGCGGAAGAGATGCACCAGCTGATCAAGGTGCGGGATCCACACGTCGGCTTTACCACCGTCTACCGGACGCTCAAACTGCTTGCTGAATGTGGACTTGCCCGCGAAGAGAGGCTGGGGGACGGGCGCACTCGCTATGAGCATCTCTACAATCACCAGCATCACGACCACTTGATCTGCACAGAATGCGGGTTGCTAATAGAGTTCTTTAGCGAAGTCATTGAGAACAAGCAGGACGAGATTGCCCTGCATTATGACTTTCAACCGACACGTCACAGTCTGCGGATTTTCGGTGTTTGCCATGAGTGCCAGCTCAAGCGTCGAGCGGTGGCGAGCTAACCAATGAATCAAGACCTGGACGCCCTCGTCGAGCAGATCACAGACCTTATCGTCGCGCGACTGCGGACAGAGAGCGGAATCGAGACAGAGGACGGCCCGCTTTGCAGCCCGCATCACATCGCCTGCGCGCTGCAGGCCGGGGCGTCAAGGATTGGGCTCGGGCTGGGAAATGCCGCGGCTGGAACCGGGGAAGTATCACGCTACATCGATCACACGCTTCTTAAACCAGAGGCGACTCGGTCGGAGATCGAGACACTTTGCTCTGAGGCTCGCGCATTCAACTTCGCTTCCGTTTGTGTCAATCCGACTTGGGTCAAGGAGTGCGCGTTTGCGCTCTATGGTTCGCCTGTCAAAGTCTGCACAGTGGTTGGATTCCCGCTTGGTGCGACGCTTGGAGATGTGAAGGCGTACGAAGCACGACGCGCGATTTTTGATGGCGCCACGG
>JBDTUW010000004.1:0-20617 GCA_040007555.1 Acidobacteriota bacterium
CCCTGACCCCTGACCCCTGATCCCTGACCCCTGACCCCTGCTTCCTACTTCCTGGCAACGCGCAACCCGTGTCCTATCGGAAAAAGTCCGGGAAGGCTGACGGGCAGCCTTCCATTGATCTCGATCTCACCCAGGATCGCTCGACCGGCCGCGCGTTGACTGACTGGGACGACGCTAAACGCCGCGAGATATGCGGGCACATCCGGCATCGCCTGAATGAGGTACGGGTTTCCGAAAGAGATCGCAATCAGGGGAGTCGAACTGTTTCTTAACTCTGCAAGAACTGCGTCGCCCGCACCCGGCAAAGCCAAACTCCCTTTACCACTCTTGACGCGGATGACCACCGAAAGAATGATCAGATCGCTGCGACTCATCTGCCCGCGAAGCTTGACCCAGTCACTCTCCGCATAGCGTGTGCGACTGTCGATGACTACATTCTCAACTCGCGTCGTCCGGCGACGAAGCTCCTGCAGGAATGGTGCAAGAACGGCCCGGTCTTCCTCATCGGTGACGGTCAGACTGAGAATGCGGGTCTGGGTGCCGATCTCGAGCGGCAGAGTCTTTTTCTCGTCTCGAATGAGCGTCATCGAACGGTCGGCAATCTCCTGGGCAATGACCTGCGATTCCGAACTCGAGACCACGCGGTCGACATCATCGATATTGACCAGACGTTGTCCGTTGAGACCTAGTCTTGCCTTGGCGCTGAGAATGCGGCGCACGGACGAATCCAGGCGAGTACGCGTGATCTCGCCGCGAGCGACCGCATCCTTGATTGCCTCGACCGCGGCATCGACATCCGGAGACTTAAGCACGATATCGGCGCCGGCCTTGATCGCCCGGATCGCGGCAGTTCCTGGATCGAAACGCGCGGCCACCCCGGCCATCGACATTGCGTCCGTGGTCACCAGGCCTTTGAACTGGAGTTCTTCGCGGAGGAGGTTCGTCATGACCTTCGCCGAGAGTGTTCCGGGAAGAGTCACCTGTGGCGCTTCACTCTCGGTGAGCGAGAGAAACTCCGAAGTATCACGCTCCCGGTCGGTCAGCTTGCGCACCGGGGGAGACAGCTCAGTCTCGATCTGCGGAAGCGAGATGTGAGCGCTCATGATCGCTCCAACGCCGGCGGCGATCGCGGCACGAAATGGCACGAGCTCGATCAAGTCGAGCCGTTCCCGGCTGACGTTGATCACAGGCAGCCCGATATGCGAGTCGGTCGCGGTGTCGCCGTGGCCGGGGAAGTGCTTTGCTGTCGCCAAAGCTCCGGCAGCCTGTGCACCATCGATGAAAGCCTTGACATATGCCGACACGGTCTCGGGGTTTTCACCGAATGACCGCGTGTTGATGACAGGGTTGTCCGGATTGTTGTTGATATCTGCAACGGGTGCGAAGAGCCAATTGACGCCGATCGCGCGTGCTTCGATTGCTGTGGCCTGGCCCTGCTTAAAGGCCCATTGAATGTCCCCGGTTGCCGCTACGGCCATGTTCGGCGCCCACCATACCGTGTCATCGAAGCGCATGCCCGGCCCCATCTCGAGATCCGCTGAGACAAGTAACGGGACCCGCGCCAGGGTCTGGAGCCGATTGACGAGAATCGCCGATGCCCAGACATCGCTGCGAAAGAGAATGAGACTGCCCACCTTCTTCTCAGCGACGTGCCTCACAAGTCTTCGATAGGCCTCGCTGTCGCGGTTCATGAAGACAGCATTAGCGTCCGTCGAGACCAACTGGCCGACCTTCTCCTCGATCGACAGCGAGGAGAGCGTTCGCTCAACCCAGCGCTCTTCCTTGACCGTTAGCTTTCGGTTAAGCGACGCCGATCTCGCAAGACTTCGGGCGTCCACACGTGAAGGCGAAGTGGAGGCAGCGACGATGCCCACGATCAGGCATGCCACAATCAGAAGGCAAAGTTTTAGCCGGTAACTCTTCACCTAAATTGAGGTCTCCTGGTTCCCGGCACGACTTGCCGAACGCCGAAAGTAGACATAAAGGGGCAGACCGAGAGCAATCAACACCAGGCCGGCCATTGCCTCAACGGGATTGGTTTGCAGCGTGTTGAAGAGCAGCCAGATAGCGACCAGGACGAAGACGACTGGCATGACGGGATAGCCAAGCGTCTTGTATGGGCGCTGTGCCTCGCTCATCTTCCTTCGCAGGATGAAGACCGCGCTGGTTGTCATTCCATAGAAAATCCACGAGGCAAAGACTACATAGTTGGTTAATTGGTCAAATGTACCGAGCAGCGCGAGCAGGCTCGCCCAGATTGCCTGGATCACAAGTGAGAGGACCGGAACGCGGGTGCCGGAACTGAGATTGCCGACCTTCGAAAAGAAGAGACCATCACGCGCCATCGCGAACGGCACCCTCGCTCCCGTCAGAATCGATCCATTCAATGCACCAACGATCGACACCATAATCGCTACCGTCACGAACTTCGCGCCCACTGGACCCAGAAAAGTCTCGACGGCCTTGGTAGCAACCGGGCTCGCTGACGTTGAAGTGGCGATCTCGCGTATCGGCAGCGCGTGAAAATATGCGAGATTGGTTGCCAGGTAAATGATCAACACCACGATCATCCCGCCAATCAGCGCGATCGGAACATTGCGTTGCGGGTTTTGCACTTCGCCGGCCGCCATTGGCATGTTGTTCCACCCGTCATAGGCCCAGAGCGCCGCGAGCATAGCCGCTCCGAAAGCCTGAACCGCCGTCAGATTCGCCGTCCTCAACTCACTTCCCAGGCTCTCCCAGTGCACGCCCGGCGTGAAAAGGAAGACCCCACCGACGATTATTGAAATCCCCAGCACCTTGGCCAGGGTCAAAAGCGATTGCACTCGCCCGCCAAAGGCGACACCCGCGCAGTTGATACCCGAGAAGAAAAGGATGACGCCAATCGCGACAATCTGAGCAGGCCCGAAATGCCAGGGCATTTGCTGTCCGAAAAGATTGATCTCTCGAGTGACCCACGGTGTGCTGAGTCCGAACGCGGAAGTAAAGAAAATTGCAAACCCGGCAGCGAGGCTGGCGATCGAACCGGCGGAGCCAACTACAAAACGCATCCAGCCATAGAAAAAGGCCGGGGCATCACCATAGGCAGTCCGCAGATAGACATATTCCCCGCCGGCCTTTGGAAGCAATGCACCCAGCTCTGCGTATGTCAGCGCGCCAGCGAGGGAGAGGACTCCAGCTGCGATCCAGGCTGCAAGTACAAGCCCCGGAGTCCCCACATTCTGAGACATGACCGCGGTCTTGAGGAAAATACCGGTTCCGATAATCGTGCCGACCACGAGCGAAATCGTGTCGACAAGGGTCAGACCGCGTATCAGTTGAGTTCTCTCCTGGGACATCGAGTCAGCCTCGACCGGGCATTCGGACTTCAATGCCGGTTTGGTAGTGATTGGTCCACCTGTGGTTGGTCATTCACGCGGCGGCGGCGGAGGGGATTAGCACGAAAGCGCAGGGAACGAAGACACAGGGAGAAGCGGTTTCATGAGCGCCCTCGTAGCTCCGCGTTTCTGCGGTAATCCTCCTGGGCGCTCCTAACGCCCGGATGTTGCTAAAGTTCATTGAGCAGCAGGTCCTCGTAGCTGTCGCGGCGCCGAATGAGCGCGACGCTCCCGTCTTGCTCGATCATGACGGCCGCCGGAAATGGTCTGCCGTTATACGCCGTCATCTGCGCCACGGTGTAAGCCCCCGCATTGAGCATCGCCAGCACTTCGCCAACCGCTGCCTCCTCTGGAAGCAGCCTGTGATCGGGCAGACGCGATTCACCGTGCAGATCAAAAAAGACATCACCTCCATCGCAGAGGGGGCCGGCGAGCTTGTAGCGCGATGCATGCAATTGGTCCGCACGTGAAGCATTGACGGCGTGATAGTACCAGTGATAGACGATCATCGAGAGCAGGAGATTTGAGCCCGCATCGAGCAACAACCACTCTTCGCCCGTTTCGGAGCGGAACTTGCGATTCCTGACGGTAGTCAGCAGGGTGCCAGCGTCTGCAATCACACTGCGCCCCGGCTCCATGACGATCTCAAGGTCCGCAAGCAGGTGCTCCGCGCCAGCCGCGCGAGCAGAATTGCGAACTGCACCAAGCGCCGCGTCGATCATCTCGGATGCGCTGAGTGTTGCCGAAAGCATGTCACGTTCGTGGGCCGCGATCTCATCGGCCTGGCCATGATCGCGAAGATAGTTGACCGGAATGCCACCACCAATGTTGATGTGGCCCAGCCGATGGCCAGTCTCACCGTGAAGCCAGAGCATATGCTCCCACATCGCAGCGAAGGCCTGCTGGTAGGGCTCAACATCAGGCGTCTGCGATCCAACGTGAATGTGTATCCCGGCAAGGTTGATGAGATCTGCTCGGTCGACGGCGCGCAGCATGACTTGTCGCGCTTCGGCGGGGGAGATGCCGAACTTCGATGTGTTGAGCGCGGTCTGCAGACCGATGTGTGATCTTGTCCCGACATCAGCGATCAGCCGGACGGTGACATTGGCGCGCTTTCCGAGGCGCGCTGCGATACGTTCAACAACAGTCAGCTCAAACGCGGAATCGAGGTTGATTGCATATATGCCCGCGGCGATGGCTTCCTCGATCTCGAGTTCCGTTTTCGCAATGCCGTTCATCTCGATCTGATCGGGGCTGAAGCCGGCTCGAAGGGCGCGAAAGAGTTCGCCTCCAGAATTGACCTCGATGTCGATTCCGGCATCTTTCACTACGCGCAACACGCCCAGCAGGTTGTTTGCTTTAGAGGCGTAGCAGAGCTTGAGCCGCGGATGATGCCGCGCGGCTTCTGCTAGCCTCGCGATATTTGCCCGGATGCGCGGCGCTGAAAAGACAAAGAGTGGAGTGTCGTACTTGTCCGCAAGAGCCGTGGCGTCGACGCCGCTGATCGAAAGGTGGTGATCTCTGACTTCGAGATATCCATCGATCGCCCATGCGGGTACCCGAGTGGGTGTTTTGATTCCAGTCACGAGAGAGTATCCCTTTTTTCTGTTCAAGACTCGGCGAGCGGTAACGCGCCAGCTTCGTCGTGCCGGCCCGTTACCGCTCGCACTTACTGTATACCGAGGTTCAGGATTTGAGCAATTCGAGGGCGTTTGCGATTGCTGAACGACTTTCGCGAAGCGCCTGCTCGACAACCGGCCTTTCACGTCCTGATTTCTGCATGACGATCGCTATCGGCAGATCCCATGAGGCTAGCTCAAGGGCCTCGCGTGCGGCTCGCTCGTCTATACCGCACTCGGATTGAAGGATTCCCACGGCCCGCTGCTGAAGCTTGATATTGCGCGCCTGGAGGTTCGACATCCGATTGCCCGTCACATATCCGAGTCGGATCATAGTCATCGTTGAAAGCATGTTAAGGACCAGCTTCTGCGCCGTACCCGACTTTAATCGTGTTGATCCCGTCACCACCTCCGGGCCAACGACCGGATCGATGGCGATCTCGGCGACCCTCGCCAATTCAGTCCCGCGGTTGCACGTTACGCCGACGGTGAGAGCCCCAACACCGCGCGCGTATTCAACCGCACCAATTGTAAAGGGCGTGCTTCCGCTGGCAGCGATTCCGACAACTGCGTCGGCCGATGTCAGTGTTCGCTCCCGAAGCGCACCCGCTCCCGCTGCTGCATCATCTTCAGACGCCTCAACTGACCGGTAACATGCGTCATAACCTCCGGCAATCACACCCTGCACGGTTTCCGGCGAGACACCAAAAGTCGGCGGACACTCCGAAGCATCAAGGATCCCCAGTCGACCGCTCGTGCCGGTTCCGATGTATATCAGTCGTCCTCCGGTTTCGAGCCGGCGCACAATGGCATCGACAGCGCGAGCAACGGCGGGCAGCACTTCAGCCACCGCGTGTGCGACCGTCTGATCCTCTGCATTCATCAACCGCAGCGCATCAATGGTCGACAGCCGATCGATCCCGGTAGTACGGGGATTATTCTCTTCAGTCGTCAGCATTGACTTAACGGACCAACTGTTCCTTCTCCATATAACTTGTCAGGGCCAGCCTGGCTGCGCCAATGACCGGAGGATTAAGCGGAGGTCCGATGAAGGCGCGTGGAGCGACAATGCGAATGGCTTCGCTCAGTGGCGTGATAACTAGATCGCCGGCTTCGAAAACACCACCGACATACGCGACGCGAAATGTCTGTTCCTGCAGCCCGAGGCGTTCGATCACCGCAACCACCGCCCGAGCCAATTCCATCGCGGCTTCCGTCAGGATACTTTGCGCCGCGGAGTCTCCCTCGCGCGCAGCCTCAACGACAATTCGCGCGAGCGAAGCCACCTCGCGCATGACCTTGGTTGGCGAATCATAGATAACCGGAGGAAGTTCGGGTGGGGATGAGACACCAAAATGGCAGCAGATCATTTCTGTCATGCTCGTTGGCTGCGAGCGATGATCGTAAGCGGAAACGACGGCCTCGAGAGCGCGGCGCCCGATGTAATACCCGCTGCCTTCGTCGCCCATGGCTGGTCCCCAGCCTCCGGCCCGGGCATATTCGCGGCGGCGATTAACACCGTAAGCAATCGACCCGGTTCCGGCAATGATTACGACCCCGGGCTCGAGGTCAGTAGCGCCGGCGAGAGCCACGCGCGCGTCAATCTCGATGGTCATCTGCCGAAGCCGGAGGGCCGTCTCGAGCGCCTCGTGCATCTGACGGCGATGCTTTGGATTCCCGACGCCAGCCAACCCGATGCAGGCAGCGGCTATCTGCTGAGGCTCAATTCCCGCATTGGTACACGCCTCATCAACTGCGCGCTTGATGTTTGTGACCGCCGCTGATAGCCCGACGCGGAGGAAGTTGGCGGCCTCCGATCTTCCTTCGCCGCGAACAACTCCTGTCCGGTCGACAAGCACGGCGCGCGTGTTCGTCCCACCACCGTCGATGCCAAGCCAGAGGAGGCCACGCTCGGCATCCGCATTCCATGCTCCATCGGGGGCTCCATCGGGGCTCATGACGTCTACTCTCCGCTCCCGCCTACCAGCGCCGATTCGGGTGCCGGCGCAAAGTTCGGCTGGCAAAAACCAGATCTTTACAACACCCAAAGCCCATCATACACTCGGACTAACGATAAATATAACTAAAACTTCTGATGATCTTGATAAGCGTGGTTTATCGCGCTCGTGCTGGTAGTCGCAAAGAGAGAGCGGGTAATGGCGCGCAGGAGTGGGGAAGTGATGGAGTTCAGACAGTTGCGGACATTTTGCGAGATCGCGGAAACCCGAAGTTTCACCAAAGCGGCGCAACGTGTTCATGTGACGCAGGCTGCCGTCAGCGCTCAGATTAAGGCGCTTGAAACCGAGGCCGGCACTCCGCTGTTTTCCCGAATCAATAAGAAGGTCTTTCTTACCGAGGCCGGTGAGTTACTTCTCAAGCGCGCCGACAGAATGCTGCGGGAACACGATGAGGCGCTCTATGAACTGAGCGAGCTTGGGCAGCTGGGCCGGGGGCGATTGAGGATCGGCACCGCATCGACGATGGCCAGCAATCACCCCCTGCCAACAATTCTCGCCGAGCTGAAACGCGATCACCCATTGCTTCAACTGACAGTGCTCCGGGGGACAAGCGCGGAGATCGTCGCCAAGATACTCGCTAATGATCTGGATCTGGGACTGGTTTCACTGCCGGTCGAGGCAACAGACATTAGAACCGAAGTTCTGCGACGTGACCGGCTGGTCGCGATTGTTCCTCCAAATCACCGCCTCGCCGGCCAACGCACGGTCAGCGCGACGCAGCTCGCCGGAGAACCTTTGATCATGGGCGAGGAGGGCGGCAATACTCGACGGCTGATCGACCTCTTCTTTGAGAAGGCGGGGCTCAAACCGGAAGTCATCATGAAGCTCGGCAGTACGATCGCGATCAATCGCATGGTGGAGTGCGGTCTGGGGGTGAGTATCGTCCCGCGCTCATCGGCAGAGCACGAGATTGCCGAAGGGCAATTATGTGCGCTGACAGTTCGCAATTTGAACGTATACTATGAGCTGGGCCTGGCTGCGCTGAAGGAAGATCATATGCCGCCGATACAGCGTCGGTTCCGCGAGTTGTGCCAGCGCTATTTCGAGTCCTGAGCTGTTGGGAGGGAACGATGAAGCGAAAACTCACGATATTTTCATTGACCATGATACTGGCCCTTGCGCCGGCGTCGGCGTTGGTGCCGGCTGCGACGGTCGGGCCGCAACGCGAGAGACGGCCGCCGAGGGACCTGGGCGCGTCTGCGCAGGTTGCGACCGATGATTTCTCACTGCCTGCCGGCACGGTCCTCGTGCTCAAAATGGAGACGAGGCTTGATTCCGGACGCTCGAGGACGAGCGATAGGTTCGTCGCAAAGCTCGTTGAAGCGGTGATAAGCACCTCGGGCAAGGAATTGATTCCGGCCGGTGCCGCGGTCGAGGGTTTTGTTGAAGACGTGAACCCGGCACAGATGCGCCGGCGTTCGGGAATCATCGCTGTTCGGTTCGACTTGCTGCGCATGCCTGATGGGCGCGGCATTCCGGTAGACGGCATTCTGACCGAAGCCGATAGTGGGTCCCGCAAACCCAAAATCGACGATGAGAACAACGTTGTCGGCGGGTCAACGGCAAAGCAATCGATAGTCTTCATCGGAGGCGCCGTGGGGGCGGGCGCCGCGATCGGCGCCATTGCGGGAGGTGCGTTGCTTGGCGTTGGAGTCGGAGCTGCGGCGGGCGCCGCGGCCGCCTGGCTCGGCAAGGGAAAAGAAGCAGTAGTCGAGAAGGGCACGCGCATCGGGTTGCAGCTCTCCAAACCGCTGGATCTTGGCCTCGGAGCGAGTGGTATCGCCAGGGTTGATCCAAAGCCAACCAAGAGAGATGGCGTCCGAAGGGAAGAGTTTGTCAGAAGGACGACCGATCCCGAACCTGAGACAGTCGAGGATCCAGCAAATGCTCGACCCCAAACTCAGGCTGCCCCAACACCTGCGACGGTTGTCACCGGGTCGGCGGCAGAGCTTGCTGCACGCATCGCGGACAAGATCGAAGTGCTCCTGACCGATTACGCAGATTCGATCGGCGCCAAACGCAGCCCGCAGGGTGGCTACGAGTTCGACAAACAGCGACAGCCCAGCGGGGATTCGATGGAGCTGCTTTTTGTCTTGAGTAATCTTCTCGATTCAGCTCAGGTATTGAAGAGCGTGCCGGCGGGAGACTCGGGAACTGAGAGTCGTCGCCGTGGCGCGGATCGCCTTTCAACTCATGCTCAGGAAGTGGATCGGCGGTGGTCGGGAGCGAACCCCGGAACGGAACTGGACCGAAAGTGGCGCGCCCTCGAGGCGGAGATTCGCCAACTGGTTCAAACCTCCCGGTCGTGAATAGGGCTTCGATGTGACGCGTGATTAAAGACCGGGTCCTGAAGATGCCGGTGTGCATTGGTGTCATCTTTATTGAAGGAGCGCAATGGAGCAGAGGCATCAACGTCGACTCGCGATCTCGATCTCGCTTGCGATATGCGCATTTGTCGCGGGAGCTAGCACCGTCGGTATCTGGAAGGGGAGCGAGGCGCGTGGCCAGGGGAGCAGAGCCATGAAGGATGTTCGGTTGATGACGCTCGAGCCCGGGCATTTTCACGCTGCGCTCATCCAGAAGGAGATGTATCCGGGCGTATCGGCAAGAGTGCATGTCTACGCGCCACTCGGCTTTGATCTGACTGAACATCTGAATCGAATTGCGCGGTTCAATCAGCGGCCCGAAGCTCCGACGCAGTGGGAGCTGGAAGTTCACGCTGGCCCATCGAGTCTGGCGCGCATGCTCTCAGAGAAGCCGGGCAACGTCGTCGTCCTCTCCGGGAGAAATCGCGGGAAGATTGATCGTCTCAAGGCCTCGGTTGATGCCGGCTTGAATGTGCTCGCCGACAAGCCGTGGATCATCGATGCAGCCGACTTCCCAAAGCTGGAAGCTACACTGGATACAGCCGAGAAGCAGAAGCTGATTGCGTACGACATCATGACCGAGCGCTCTGAGATCACGACGGTATTGCAGCGAGAACTGATTCACGATCCAGGCGTGTTCGGCGAACTCTCAAAGGGCTCTGAGCAGGAACCCGCTGTCTTCATGGACAGCGTTCATTACATCCTGAAAGTGGTCGCCGGGGCCCCCAATATCCGGCCGGCCTGGTTCTTTGATGTTGAGCAGCAAGGCGAAGGGCTTGCCGATATCACGACTCACCTTGCCGATCTTGTTCAGTGGATGCTCTTCCCTGATCGGCCGGTCAATTACCGGAAGGACATCGACGTAGTGGCGGCGAAGCGATGGCCGACAATGCTCACGCAAGAACAGTTTCAACGCGTCACCAATGAGCCAAAGTTTCCGGACTATTTATCGAAGAATCTGCGTGGAGGCCAGCTCGAGTACTTTTGCAATGGCTGGGTCGCTTACCGAATTCGCGGTGTGCACGTCAAGGCGAATGTCATCTGGAACTACGAACCCACGACGGGGGGCGACACGCATTTTGCGGTTTTCCGTGGCTCGAAGTCGCGGGTGGAGATCAGGCAGGGAAAGGAAGAAAGCTACCGTCCCGAACTGTACGTGGTGCCCCACGGTGCAGCTGACAAACCAGAGATTCGCGCGGCGCTGGAAGCGAAGGTGACAGCGCTTCAGGCTCGGTTTCCCGGGATTGCAGTGGCGGAGAGAGGTCCAGAGCTGATGGTGACGATACCTGATAAGTATCGGGTTGGTCACGAGGCGCACTTTGCAGAGGTGACGACGCGCTTTCTGGATTATCTGGGCGATACCCGGCGCCTTCCGTCGTGGGAGAAGGAGAACATGCTCGCGAAGTATTACCTCACCACCAAGGCGGTTGAGATGAGCCGGCGGTAGTTCTCCGCATGACCGCTCATTCGATAGCGTGGTCATGTACCGACATGGGCCTCGAAGCCGCTCATCTCTTATTAGGGCTTATCGAGGCAGATAAGCCGAGCAAGAGTGCGCCGCATTGTGGTTCTGGAGCCGGAGCTGGTTGTGCGAAGGTCTTCGGGAGACGGGACAAGCAAGTCCCCGTCGTTAAGTTCTGTGGCTGTGCGTGCCTGAGCGGCCTACGTTCCTGCTAACTCAAGTTCGTCTAAAGCCAAAGAATTGGTTGTCGGATGGGATAATTTCGAATTACTTCCTCGACGGCTGAGTCCGGGTTGAGCTTGCTCCAGAGCGCGAGATACTCCGGCCGGTCAAGCGCGATGCCGGCAAAAAGCAGGCTCGCATGTCGCACCGGCCATTCATCAAAATACATGACGTCCGGAGGATACGGCCATTTCTTCTTGTCCGCGATATACGGGAACATGAATTCCATCGCTTTGTGCATTCCCCGGCCATCCGGCAGGCGAAACATCCATAGATTGTCTTCCCGCGTCGAGAGCGTCTGGCAGATTGTGGACATCGCATCCAGATTGAAGAGCGAGTAGCCATACGGCTTCGTTCGTCGCAATTCCTGCGGAAAACTCCCGTCGTCAGCCAATTGCCCTTGTAACAATACGCTCTTGAAGCGGTCGCGACAGAAAGCCGTCAGATCCGTACGTCCAAGATATCTCGCAAACTCGGCCGCTTGCATGACCCAGCAAGTCCCATGGTTATTCTTTGCATCACGCTCGTCCTTACCATACTGATGCGTTGTCATCCAGCTTGCATACTTCGCGAACCAATCCCGCAGACCGTCAAGTTCGACGCTTGATAGCATTCCACCACGCTCGAGAACGCTCATCGCCCTCACTACCTCGACCAGGTGAATAGTATCGATGATGCCTATTCCCCGGCCGGTGAATCTTCCTTTGATCGCCTGCGCATAGAGCAGATGTGGATTCATCATGGTCTTTTCATCAAGAAACCAGGCATGCAGATGTCGAATTGCATGGACTGCGTAGCGCCGGTTTCCGCTGAGGTGCCACGCTGCCACAAGCGCCGGAACCTGGACACTCAGCCGCATCATCGCCTGGCGATGCGCGACGAAGTTGTCCGGATTAGTCATTCCGTCACGCTGGATGTAGGGTTCGGAAGCATTGTTCGGGTCGGGCCACCAATAGTCGCCTTCCGAAAAGAAGTCGTGTAGACCGCCGCTGCTGCGAGGGCTTTGCTTTGCTGTGATTGTCAGCGGTAACTCATTCAAATACTTCCTGGCGGCCGCGATGACGCGTGTGCGATCGATCGCAGCGACATCTATTTGCCGGGCAAGCGCGCGGCTGGCTAGTGCAGCGGCAGCTGGCATCCACAGAAAGTCTCTCCTTCGCATATATGAAACTCCAACGGGGCAGCGTCCATCGTGACAATGAACCGGCGTTCGCTCGTTCAATAGTTGTCTCAGCGAAAACTCAGGTGATAGCTACGCCTCGCCCTCATGCTTATCGTCACAAGGCCCTCGGGTGCGATGGTGAAGGGGAGTCTCCGGCCATCTTCGAGGATCGATACAATCTGCTGACCGCGCGGGACTCGGATCGTGTGCTGACGCGTTATGTCAGGGCGAAACACGGCCGCGGTGACCTTACCTTCAGACCAACTTAAATCAACCGTGACAGCACCTCGTGCGCGAAGGCCCTTGATTGAGCCACGAGGCCACGCGCGCGGAAGCGCCGGCAGCAGGCTAAGCTCTCCTGCGTGACTTTGCAGCAGCAACTCTGCCATACCCGCCGTACCCCCGAAGTTGCCATCAATCTGAAATGGAGGATGATTGTCGAGAAGATTGGGCAGCGTCGACTTCGTCAGCAGTGCGACGATGTTCTCGTGAGCCTTGTCGCCCTCTTCCAGTCTTGCCCAGAAGTTGATGATCCAGGCCCGGCTCCAGCCCGTATGACCGCTGCCTGCCTCGAGCCGTCGTTCCAGTGATGTCCTCGCCGCGCGAGCGAGCTCAGGCGTTCCTCGAAGCGTTATTTCGCTGCCCGGATGGAGAGCAAACAAGTGCGAGATATGGCGGTGCCCCGGATCGGGTTCATCATAGTCCTCGAGCCACTCCTGCAACTGGGCGTGCTTGCCAATCTTTAGTCCGGGAATCCGAGCAAGCGCCGTCGAGAGACGTTGGCGAAAGTCGGGATCCGTTTCCAGCAACTGACTCGCCTCGATGCAGCGGCGGAAGAGAGCGCGAGTAATCTCGAGGTCCATCGTTGGGCCCATTGCCAGCTTCGCGACGACGCCGTCCACCGTTCGGTACCGGTTCTCGGGAGACAGCGAGGGACCCGTCATGAGCTGTCCCTTCGAGTCCTCTACGAGATAATCAAGCAGGAACTCCGCTGCCTCTTTCATGACGGGATAGGCGCGAAGGGCGAGGAAGTCTCGTCTTCCGGTGAATTCGTAATGATCCCAGAGATGAAGACTCAGCCAGGCGGCTCCCATCGGCCAGATGCCTGAACCCACACCGTCAATCGGTACGGCGTGTCCCCAGATGTCGGTGTTGTGATGAAGAACAAAACCATGTGCACCATAAAGCTCGCGCGCGATGCGACGACCATCCGCGCGCGCAGAGTCTATGAGATCGAAGAGCGGTTCATGGAGTTCCGAGAGATTGGTCACTTCCGCTGGCCAGTAGTTCATCTCAGTGTTGATGTTGATCGTGAACTTGCTGTCCCACGAAGGCGCCAGTTGTTCATTCCACAGTCCCTGAAGCGTCGCAGCGAGACTACCTGGTCGGCTGCATCCCATGAGCAGGTAGCGGCCATATTGAAAGTAAAGCGTCTCGAGCGCCGGATCCGATTCGCCCTCCTGCACGCGCTTGAGACGGACATCGGTGGGAAGGTCTGGAATAGGTGCGGCCAGCGTGAAATCAACTCGTTTGAAGAGTCGCTCATGATCGGCAATGTGGGAGCTACGCAGCAGGGCGTAAGACTTTGTGATGGCCGCAAGGTCCCGATTGCAGGCTGCAATCGGATCCGAGTGATGAAAAGTAGTCGCGGCCGCAAAGACGAGTGTTGCGGCGTTCGCGCCCTCGACGATCAATTGGGTGCCATCGATGTGTGATTTTCCGCCAGTAAGTTTTGCTTCGAGTTCACCGTGAAACTTGACGCCGACTTTGCGTTCGAACTGGTGACGTTCGTCGCGGGCAATCGCTTCACCATCGATGGCGATGCGCAGGGGACTGACGGCTCTCGATGAGCTATCTGCTTCGCGGGTAAGGTTGGCCGAAAATGATATCTTTCCGGGGGTGCTGCTCGTCAGTCTGGTGACGATGATCTGATCGATTGCGGAAGAAAATGTTTCGCGGGTAAAGAGGCTGTCGCCGACCCTGTAGGTGATGCGCGCGATCCCGGTGTTGAGATCGAGTTCGCGTCTGTAGTCGGTGGCACCGGCGTGACCGGGAAAGCGAAGGAGGAGATCGCCAAGGGGCTGGTAAGGCGGCAGGCGTCGTGGAGCAGCGATGATGTCGCGGTCGGCAAGGATTTCGGCATCTCGCGGTTTGCCGGCAAAGAGCAGGCGCCTGACTTCTGCAAGGCTGCGGGCGGCCTGTGGGTTATTGCGATCGCGTTTTTCTCCGGCCCAGACAGAATCTTCGTTGATCTGGATGCGTTCGGACTCGATTCCCCCGAAGATCATGGCTCCGAGACGTCCATTGCCGATGGGAAGGGCTTCGGTCCAGATGGCCGCAGGCTGCCGGTACCAGAGGAGATTCGCGCGTCCCTGCGGCGCTGGTCGCTGCAAAGTGCATACGAGCAGAATGATGAGCAGAATTTGATTCATGGAAGTGGGGTTGTCGACCCGCGAGATTGTACCTGACAGGACATGCGATGTCATCCGTTCAGGTCAAAGTGGTAAGACCATTTAGTAGGGACGGCATCGACAACAGGGACTGCAAGGACCGCAAGGACTGCAAGGAATCAGTGTTTGCGGTTGATCAGGCAAGCGGGACCGGCTTCAGAGTTTCTTGTCTTGGCTGTCCTTGCAGTCCATGCGGTCCCTGCTGTGCCTGCAGTCGCTGCTGTGCTTGTCGCCTTCCTACCTTGCATTGCATTTCCCACCTATGGGAAGCTTCCCCGCGATGGACTACAAGAACAACATCCTCGAATTGATTGGCGGCACTCCTCTCGTCAAGCTCAACAAGCTCAATCGCGGCATGAATCCGCTGGTGCTTGCCAAAATCGAATCACTCAATCCCGGTGGCAGTGTCAAGGATCGAATTGGCATCGCCATGATCGATCGCGCCGAAAAATCCGGTGAGCTCAAACCCGGCGGCACCATCGTCGAGGCTACCTCCGGCAATACCGGCATCGGCATCGCTCTTGTCTGCGCCGTCAGAGGTTATCGATCCGTCTTTGTCATGACCGACAAATGCAGCCAGGAGAAGGTGCGTTATCTCAAGGCGCTCGGAGCCGATGTCGTCGTCGTTCCAGTCGCTGCAAAACCCGACTCTCCCGAACATTACGTCAATACGGCCCGCCGTATCGCCCGTGAGACGCCCAACGCGATTCTCGCCTTTCAATATGGCAACCCGGCAAATCCGGAAGCCCACTACCGCACCACCGGCCCGGAGATCTGGGAGCAGACAGACGGTCGGATTACACACTTCGTCGCGGGTCTGGGTACGGGCGGGACTATGAGCGGAGTCGGTCGCTTCCTGAAGGAAAAGAATCCGAAGATAAAAGTCATCGCAGCCGATCCATATGGCTCGGTCTTCAAGACCTACAAGGAAACCAACAAATTAATGGAGGCAACTCCCTATCTCGTCGAGGGGATTGGTCAGGAGATCATCCCGGAGAACGTTCATCTCAAGTATGTCGATGAGGTGATCAACGTCACCGACCGGGATTCCTTCAATACAGCGCGAAGACTGGGCCGCGAAGAGGGTATTTTCTGCGGCGGCAGCACTGGAACAAACGCCTGGGTCGCACTCAAGGTCGCTGAGGGGCTGAGCGCGTCTGACATCCTGGTGTTCATCGTTTGCGATACCGGCGAGCGGTACCTCTCCAAATTCCTTTCCGATGAGTGGATGAAAGAGAAGCGGCTGCTTGGCTTCGAGCGGCTGAATCTAGGGGTGCTCAACGAGATGAAGAGTGGAGGGGAGACACCCAGGCTCGTATCCGTCAGCCTCGAAACTCCGCTCTCTGAAGCGCTGCAGAAGATGAACCAGCACGGTCTTTCGCAGTTGCCGGTTCTCGATGATGGGAACTCGGTTGGTAGTCTTCGGGAAGGCCGGATAATGGCGAAGTTGCTCGACGATCGCGAACTGCTTCACGCACCGGTAAGCGAGGTTATGGACGCACCCTTTCCCGTCGTCAACGAGAGTGTTGAAGTCGAGCGCGCAACCAAGTACCTCAAACACGCTCCCGCAATTCTCATTGAGGAGTACGGCCGCATCGTTGGTATCATCACGCGCTATGACGTGATTGACACGCAGGAGTAACACTCAATCCGGCACTCGCGACAAAGTACTTACTTCTCGCTCATCGAATCTTCCGTTCCTTCAGCATTCTTCGCATTCGCAATCGGGTCGACTCCCTTGCGAGGCCATAAGACCGAGGCAAGAATCGAGGCGCCGAGAATCGCGACGATCGTGCCCAGGGCAATCCCCACCGGGATCTTATAGAACTCCCCAACGAGCATCTTGATTCCCACGAAAACGAGAATAAAGCAGAGGCCGTAGTTCAGATAGTGAAACAACTGCATGAGACCGGCGAGGGCGAAGTAAATTGATCGCAGCCCAAGAATTGCGAAAACGTTCGACGTGTAAACAATGAAAGGGTCCCTCGTGATCGCAAAGATCGCTGGTATCGAGTCCACCGCAAAGATCACATCCGTGGTCTCAACCATGAGCAGGACGATAAACAACGGCGTCGCAAAGCGCCGGCCATTGCGGATGATAAAGAACTGATCACCCTCGTAGCTCTCGGTGACCGGCATGAGCCGTCTGAAGAGGCGCAGTACGGGGTTCTTCTCAGGATGGATCTCTTTATCCTGCTGAGTCACCATTCTGATTCCAGTCAGGATCAGGAAGGCGCCGAAGACGTAAATGATCCAGTGAAATTTCTGGATCAGGGCAATCCCGGCGAGGATGAAGATCGCCCTCATAATCAGTGCACCAAGGATGCCCCAGAAGAGCACTTTGTGCTGGAAGAGTGACGGAACGCGAAAATAAGAAAAGATAAGGAGGAAGATAAAGAGATTATCGACGCTCAGAGCCTCCTCGATGAGGTATCCCGCAAGGAATTCGAGCGCCGGCGCAGGACCGCGAGTGAAGTAGACAAAGACGTTGAATGCCAGCGCTAGGGAGACCCAGATGGCGCTCCAGATAAGCGCCTCACGAATCTTTACGACGTGAGATTTGCGGTGGAAGACTCCAAGATCGAGCGCCAGCAAGCCCAGAACAACGACACTGAAGATCACCCAAAGAAATACTTGATTCATGTCTGCTATTGCGTGTGCGCGCCCCTGGTTCTGACGATTTCTACTGAGCAGTGGGCCCGTACGGCGACCGCGCTCGAAACGCTTCCCAATAAGAGACGCTCAAAGAGGCTGTGGCCGCGTGCGCCAACGAAAACCGTGTCCGCGCCCCAGGATTCCGCTTCGTTCAATAGCGAGTATTTTGGATCTCCCTCAACCAGACCGGTCGAGACAATCAATCCTCGCATCTGCAGGCGGGCTGCGGCATCATCCAGCATTCGAGTGACCCAGCCGGTGGCATCATCATCGTCCGCCCTCACCCAGCCGGCAAAAGCAGGACCAAGTGCTGCCGCCGCTGTCTCGATATTGTTATCGATGGCGGTCAGCAAACGGACCTCCGAACCTTTGGGCCAATCGCGTTGGGCGATCGCCGTGATCGCTGCGTCAGCATCAACCGAGCCATCGATGCCGACGAGTATTCGCACGGGGCCGTCCCCATGGCGCCCTTTCCTGCCAACTCGAATCGAACAATCTGCCTCAGCAACCACCTTCAACGAAACGCTTCCGAATAACAAATTCGTAATCGGTGAGTATCCGTGGGAGCCAATCACGATCAAATCGGCCTCCAACCCGGTGGCTCGCTTGATCAACGCCCACGCGGGAGAATCGGCTACTGCTTCGGCAGCGACCGACCACTGAGGAAACAGGCGGCGAACTGCGCCAGCACCTTCCTCCGAAACGCGTTTTGTAGCGGAGAGTACTTCAGCTGCCTTGGCAATGGCGCGTTCGACGACAGGCGCCCGTAGCGGGACGTCCCCTTCCGTTGTCTCTGGAGGCAGCCAGACGTCCGCCACCGCGAGGACTACGGCCTGAACGTGTCGCGGAAGGCCCGCGCGACCGAGGTCCTCGATCGGCGTTCTCGACGCATCTGATCCATCATAAGCGATGAGAATCTTCATCATTGTCCGCTTTAGTGCCTATTCGCCGATGATCTTGACGATGACTCGTTTGCGACGCTGGCCGTCGAATTCAGCGTAGTAGATTTGTTGCCAGGTGCCGAGATCGAGCTCGCCTCGAGTCACGGGCACAAGCACTTGATGGTGGAGGAGCAGGTTCTTGAGATGAGCGTCAGCATTGTCCTCGCCGGTCTGGTGATGCAGGTAATCGGGTCGCGCCGGTGCGAGCTCTTCAAGCCACTTGTCGATATCGGCTATCAGCCCGTCCTCAGCATCATTAATATAGACCGACGCCGTGATATGCATGGCGGAGACAAGCGCAAGCCCTTCCTGAACACCACTTTCGGCAAGCGCACGAGCGACGTCCTGCGTGATGTTTATGTAATCGCGCCGGCGCTTGGTTTCGAAGGTAAGATACTTCGTATGGGCTTTCATTTCGTTCTCATCATTATGCCTGCTTGGGTAAGCGCGCAACAATCCCCGGCACTCGCTGAACCAACTCCATAAGAGTATACTAGGAGACTACAGGAAGGGACGAAAGAGAAAAGATGCCAAAGATAGCAGATATCGAATACACGCCAAATCCAAACGCGGTGAAGTTTATTCTCAAAGAGCCGATTACAAGCGGGGCTTCACGATCATTTCCGAGCGCCGAAGCCGCAGCTTCCGACGCGCTTGCGACATCGCTTTTTGCGGTTGGCAATGTGACATCCGTTTTTTACATGGATCGTTTCATCACGATCAACAAGGAAGAGCACGTCAGTTGGGAGGACCTGCTGCGGCGGCTGGCTGAGCCAATCCGTGCCGCGCCGGCAATCATGGACGCCCCAGTACCTGAGGCGCCAAAGCTCGCACCGGGCGAGAATCCGTTGCTCGACAAGATCAATGCGGTCCTCGATGAACGCGTCAGACCTGGCCTTGCGGGTGACGGCGGCGGTCTCGAAATCATCGGACTTGAAGAGAAGCGGTTGATCATCCGCTACCAGGGTGCCTGCGGCAGCTGCCCAAGCTCCCTTGCCGGAACGCTCTATGCCATCGAGCATATGCTCAAAGATGAGGTGGATCCAGATATCGAAGTCGTATCGGTCTAAACACCGAAGCAACGCAGAGACAAAAAGGAAAGTACCTTTCTCTCTGCGCCTCTCGCGTTTCTCTGCTGCTTCGGCGTTCTTATTTTCCCGACGCCACGATGCTGAGTTCCGCGATCAGCTTGACGAGCTTTGGCGGAAGACACTTTGTCGAAGTGCATGTCTGATAGGTAACGTTGACCCTTAAGTCGTGTTTGCCAGTCGCTGCATTCGCGACGACGACCAGCGGGAGATTAAAGGTCACTTCCTCTTCGTAAAACTGAGTTTCGATGTTGAAGTTGGGATCCATCTCGACTCTCGGTGCGGGAGAATCGATGGTGTCGGACAGCTTAAAGAGCTGATCCTCAGGTAGACGGATGCGCGTTGGGATCGGGCCACCCGGCTCCTGGTCAAGCGAGTAAAGGTGCCAGCCTTCGTCCATCTTCGCCGTCACCTGTACCGTCAACTTGTCGCCGGGCTTGACCGGTCCCTGCTGTGCTTCGAGTTGGATCGACCAGTGAATCGGGTCGAGTTGTTCCTGAGCGCCGCCTGCGATAGCGATGGCCGTCACGATCAAGCTCGCTGATATCACCAACCTCGCGCCGCGCAAGAACCTGCCGCTCAACATTACTTCTTCCCCTTCAATCACCGACCGCTCTGACTCACCGCTGGCGCAACTTTGACATACGTTGCCTGGAGGACTTCCTTCGTCTTTTCGTCCTGTACAAACGCCACGACGGCAAGCTTGTCGCGATCAATCAGATATCGCTTCTCCTTGAATGAAATCTCGGCACGGCCACCCAATCTCTTGGTCATCTCCGCGATGTAATCATCATAATACTTCAAATTGGCAGCCGTGATCTGCTCCAGATCGAAAACATGCTCGACCTTCTCCGTTTGGGTCCCCGCAATGGGGAAGCCATATGCGTCCGCGGTTGGGCCGCCCATATTGCGAACCACCATCGGGTGGAAGCGCAGGCCATTTTCGCCACTGTAGCTGACCTGCTCCTCGACAAGTGCGAGCTGCACTTTGAGGTCCGACGGCGGGGCCTGTATCCCGTCAACGGTGGCGATAACCTTCAGAGATTTTCCTTCCAGTGTCGCGTCAATCTTGATGCGAGCTCTTGCGGGTGCTTCAAGCCGCGTTCCAATCGAAGCATCGAGATTCCTGAAGACACTCTCGGCTTCCGTTTTTAACCCTTCACCTGGCTTGTTTCTCTCTCCATCCAGATAGATGGTCGGGGCGCCATTCGCACCATAGTACTTCGCTCGCGCCTGCGCCGACTGATTACTCAACGG
>JBDTUW010000005.1:0-19508 GCA_040007555.1 Acidobacteriota bacterium
GGAAAGTGAATAAAATTCTCGTCGTCATTGCCTGCGGCTGCGACAAGATAGGCCTTCCTCGAGGCATAGTTGATCGCGTCCTTAACGAGGGAATCCTCCTCGAGTAGGCCGAAGCTCATATTGATGATGTCGGCACCGTTGTCCGCAGCAAACCGGATGGCCCGTGCGATGCTGAAGCTGGTGCCAGTGCCGTCACCGGCGAAGGCGCGGACCGGCATGACCGTCGCTCGCGGCGCAGTCAAAGCAATCAAGCCGGCAATGAAAGTGCCGTGACCGTAGCCTGCTCCCGGCTCTTCGCTGGGATTGCCATCATCATCGACGAAGTCATACACCGGATACTCGATGCGACCTCTGAACAGAGGATGGCTGAAATCAATACCCGTATCAACGATTGCCACCTTGACGCCGGCGCCCTGGGAATACCTCTGCGCTTCAGCGAGGTGGAGACTCGAGACGGACTTCTGACGCGTAAAGCTGACCGGTACGCCCGCGTCGATAAATGCCTGACTGGTCTGATCGATGAATGCCTGGCTGGTCTGATCGATGAATGCCTGACTTGTTTGCAGCACCTCTGGCGCTCGGTAGCTGTAGTTGGGAACCGCTTCGATAATACCGGGCTCCTCCGAGAAGCGCCGCAGTCTATCTGAAACCCGCGCGCCCTCGGGCAGCTCGAGCAGGTAATAATCGGTTCCGGGTATCTGTTCCAGAGTTCGTGTGCCCTGGCGACCGTTGAGCTGGGCAATCTTCGCCTCTCCTGAAAGACGAACGATGACTTGTCCACCGCGAATGTTCGCGGGGCGGCTGCTATCCTCACGCAGCACTCGAGACTGAGCAAGAAGAGCGCTCGTAGTCAGGGTCATCAATGCCAGGATCCCGATCAATCTTATTCTCTTCATGTATTTCCTCCGCTGTCATGCTCGCTTAGTTGGGAAACGGTCACTCTCAGCTGCGTCCGATCAAGATAAAGGGCGCCCAGTAGTACGGGTGCGGAAATGAGTGCCGTGTGTGCAAGGCCGCTTCACGAAGCGCCTGTCTCGGCGCAGTCCCACCCTTGAGACGCTCATAGAACGCCGTCATCAGTTTTGCTGTTGCGGGATCATTGACTGCCCATAGGCTGACCACCATTGAGGCGGCGCCTGCCGTGAGAAAGCCTCGCACCAATCCAAGTATTTCGTCGCCTGCGTACACCTTGTTCGCTCCGGTGCTGCACCCGCTGAGCACCACCAGCGCCGCAGGCAACCGCAGTGAACAAACGTCGTAAAAGTTGAACCAGGTATCGGCCAGTTTGAATGCCGAGAACATGGGATTGTCTTGTCGAAAGACTGCATGGGATGCGATATGCAGCACATCGCGGTCCGCCGAATGCTCCGCCAGAACCTTCTCGTCGACCTCAGCGCCGGTAAAACATTCGGAGTCGGGAAAGAGATTGCAGATGGCATCGATCTCTTCGCTGATCTGCGGAGCGACTGCATCTGCTGCCCCGATGATCAATGCGCGTTCGAGCCGCCGCGTGGGCTTTCGCGCACAGAGCGCAAAGAGGCGCGCGCTTGGAGCACAGGCAACTTCGTGCTTATCAAGGATGTAGGACTCCCCATCGAACAGAGCCTGAAAAGGCACGTTGTGGAGAAAATCAAAGGGAACAAAGATCAGCTTCTGGTCTTCCACCAGCTCAGCCACCGGCTCAAAGAGCGCCTCGTAAAGATCCTTGAGGCAGGCATTGGCGCTATAGAGCAGGCTCTCGCGGTGAGCCTCGAGATAATCCTGTGAATAGTGGAACTTCTCAAACTGGAACTTCAGCTCGAGGACCAGTTCTTTTAGTTCCTTACGGCCCAACGGACTGTCGACAACCTGCAATTGAGAATGATCGACGACGAAGATCTTGAGGTCTTCACCGTCAAAGTAATATTCGATGACGGTTTCGTCCTCAGCTAAAGCGCCGCGAACTTCTTCCACCAGCATCCCGGAGACATTGCGCAGCCAGAAGAAACCAGGAGACTGCATCTGAACCAGGCGAGCCACCTCGACGAGAGCACGCTCGCGGACGCGAATCTCGTCAAGCAGGTTCAGATCTCCGTTAGTCTGCGTCTTCTCGCTCACCTCCTGCTGATGCACCTTGCTGTAGAACCAATGCAGCTCCTGACGCAGTTGCTGCCAGCGACTCTGCCAGTCGTTGGCCGCAGCCTTGTCGGTCGCAGGTACCAGTTCGAGCTCATTGAGCAACAGATCGACCAGGGTCCGTGCCTTCTGACTTTCAAGGTAATAGAAGGCCTCCGCTTCCTTCTCAGGACCTCCCTCCTTCAGGCAAATCCTGATGAGCTTTTCATAGACACGTAGTTTGTCTTTGAAGAAGGCGCTGCGGAACTCGTCGACGCGAATGCCACTACGGATCTGCTCGATGACGGCAACGGCTCGGACATACTGGTCGTATGCGGGGTTGGTGTCGCCGGCCGCCAGGAGAATGTCGCCAAGCAGCTCGTGCGCTTGTTGTTTGAGCCAGGGGAGCTCCAGTTCGCGCGTGTTTGAGATACTCGCTTCGCTTTTCGCACGAGCCTCTTCCCAGTTTCCGGAAAGCAGGAGAGCGCGGGCTGCGATGATCTGGGCGTAACAGGTCTTTGCCTTCAGGCGATGACTGGAAAAAAGCTGCTCGGCCTCGAGGGCGCGAGCAAGTCCACCTTCCGGTTGCCCTCGTTTGAGAGAGAGTTCAGCGAGGTAAATGTTCACCAGTCCGAGATAGACCTGGTTGCCTTCCGCACCGAACTCTTCGCGGGCAGTCGTCAGCGCCTGCTCGGCTTCGTTCAATCGCTGTTGTCTCAACGCAGCAAGCCCGACGTAGGTGAGGGCCTTGGCGGCTTCATAGGTCATCCCTAACTGCTGAAACCGTGAGCGGGCCTGTCCACCGAGGAAGGCTGCTTCGTCAAGAACGTTTAACTGGAGGTAAAGCTCAGCCATGTCCAGGTCACAGAGGGCGCACAGTCGCTGATCGCCCAACTGTGAGAATTCATCACTGACCTCGTGCAAGAGTTGCATCGCCTGGTGATATTCGCCCTTGAGGAAGTGCAAATATCCAAGGCTGTACTTCACCTGCGCTGCTGCCAGAGAGAGATTCAGTTCCCTGTAAATGGCGTAGGATTGCTCGTAGAGAGCCTGAGATTGACGGAACTCATCGAGGTTTGAATAGATATTCGCGCGATTGAACGCGATGACCGCCAGCGCCGTCCGTTCGCCCGCCGCTTCAAAGACGTCTGAAGCACCTTCATAACAGGCAAGGGCCTGCCGATATCGATCCAGTCGATGGTAGACGTTTCCGACATTCGTCTCGAGTTGAGCGGCGAGAATTCTCTCGCCGTATGCGGCGAGCGTTGCCCTTGCCTCGTCGGCGATTTGCAACGCTTCCTCATAACGTCCCAGGTACATGAGCGCATCGACCATCGAGCGCCCGATTCGTGCCGCATCCACTGGCCGCCCCTGCCCACGATAGATGTGACACGCGGATTCGTAGAGGACGATTGATTCCTCGTAGCGACCGAGAACGTGCAATGCCTGCGCCCGTGCGCGGAGTCCCAGCGCACGGGTCAGCGGATCCTCCAGCAGGGTCGATAGTTCATAGGTCACGTCCGCTAATTTGAGTGCCTGTCCGGCATCGATGCGAATCTGCCTATCGACTTCCCGCTTCATGGCTTCGATCAGGGCAGGTGTCACCGCGTGTCGGTCATGGGCATTCCCGTTGAAGCCATTGACCTCTGCCGCGTGGATCAACTCCCGCACCTGAACCTGATGTTCCATTATCGAACTCATTGCACTACACCGTCTCTTTAAGCTTGCGCAGTCGCTACTCGGTTGATCGTGATTTCGCCGTCTGGAACGCGAATCCTCAGCTCGTAAATGCCTGAAGCAATTCGCAGGAAGATAAACACGCCACGCTTGTTGGCGTGAGCATGCGCGACCTCGATCTCATCCTGTAACAACCGAACGGCAACACCGTCGATGTCGATCGGCAGTCGATTACCCGGTAGTATCTGACCGATCAAATCTTCATCGTTCGTGTCCTCACCACGTTCGAAGCGAAGATCGACGTCATAAGCGCCGGCGTTGTAGAGCACCTGTCGTCCAGCCGGTTCGATAGCTTCCAGCAGACCGGAACGAACAGGAGCCAGTTGTGATGGCATCAGACTGTCAAAGATCAGTCGTGCAAGAATCTGGCCCAGCGGCCGCGTTTCTTCCACCGTCTGCTCCTTGAAGTAACTCACCGCACGACCAATCGTGTCGGCTTCAAATTCGAAAGACTTGTCTTCCGAAGCTATTTGCAACGTTGTCGTCAGCAGATCTTTCTGCTCACGACAGTCGAGGCAGCCTGCCTCGAGGTGTGAGTCGACCTCCGCACGCAGATGTGACGGAAGTTGACCATTTAAGGAATCAAACAGCTCATCCAAAGTTGGACACTTCATGTTATTTTCTTGCCTCCTCGGTCCAGAGATGCGCACCACGCGCCCTTTTTCGGCCCGTTAATGAGTTAGTGTCGCGCTGACCAACAAAAAATACCTGGCGATCAGCGAAAACCCAGTTTTTTTAGATTCGTTCGTAGTTTTGCAAGGCAACGGCCCCGTGTCGGTCCGATGCTCGCGATTGGAATCCCGAAGCTGCGGCTGATCTCAGCGTAGGTGGTGGGACTTTCGTGATAGAAGAGATGCTCTATCAGGCGGCGACATTGTAGCGGGAGTAGTTCGACGGCGCGGCGAACAAGATGCTGGCGTTCGAGGGCGAGCAAGTCCTCTTCCATTGCCGGCGGCTCCGAATCGTGACCGTTGCCGCTTTCCCTGTATTCGCTAAACTCAATGGAATCCGAAGCTCGCTTCCGTTCCCTCACCTTCCAGCATTCGCGCACACAAACTGTGATCAGCCATGAGCTGAGCTTGGCCTGCTCTCTGAGAGAGGCCATCTGCTGGAAGAGCGCCATGCACACCGACTGGAAAACATCTGGGGCCTCAGTCCGCGAAAGACCAAACTTATAGGTGACTGAGGCAATGAGCCGCTGGTAACGTCTGACCAGCACCTCCCAGGCTTCTGCGTCCTTCTCCAGACACCGCGCAATAAGTTCCTCATCCGAAAGCTTGAGGTAATCGGCCATTAGAGTCAGCTTAGAATCTACCACCAATGATGTCAATCATTTCCCAATTGCTCACCCCACGTGTATGTCGCAGCCTTCAGTATCTTCGCTAGCCGCGAAAAAGCTCTTCGCAATTCCAAAGCACAAAGTCCGGGAGCTGCGCAGGTCGTAGATTACCGATGTTGGTCTTCGCACTAATCATCAGATTGCGGGCGACGAGAAAGATAAACGGCTGCTGCTCCGCCATGATCCGCTGCACTTCATCAAAGAGCCGTTTCCGCGCCGCCGTATTGACCGTCGTCATCTGCTGTCGCATCAGCTCGTCGATTCGAGCCTCCCAACTCGTCGCAGGCTTGACCTGGTTCGGTTGCCACCAGTGCTGTGCCCCGCCACTCAGCAACACATTGGATTGCGAAGAGGGGTCAGAGTCTCCGCTGACAATCGCCAACAAGCACGATTCGTAGTCGAAGCTCTCATTGACTCGACTGAGCAATGATCCCGATTCGAGTGTGGCGAGCGAAACGCGAATGCCTATCTTTGCAAAATCGTTCTGAAGCAGGGCGGTGACCTTCTGGCGCAGCGGGTTGACGTTCGTCAGTAGGGTGAATGTCACGGGGCGCCCCTGCGAATCGACCAGCAGCTTCTGGTCGGCTCGATAAGTGAAACCCGCTTCGCGCAGTAATTGAAGCGAGCGGCTTGTATCCAGCGGGTACTTCGCCACGCTGGAATTGAACCAAAGACGATCGCCGACCGAGACGAATCCCCATTGCGGCGCTGCCCGTCCCGCAAACACCAGCTTGACGATCGACTGTCGGTCGATCGCGTGCGAGATCGCCTGTCTGAATCTGATGTCCTTGAACCAGGAGAGTTTGACCGGGTCCACCGCCGAACGACCTGACGCCAACTTGCTCTCATTGAGATTGAACCAGAGTATCTCGCGAATAAGACTAGGACCGAGGTCGTGTATCTTGATTCGCCCCTGACGCTCGATGGCGGCGAGCGAACTTAGCTCCTCCGCATTCACCGGGCTGAGCAGGTCAGTCTCTCCCTGCTGAAACTTCAGCAATTGTGCATTCCGTTCACGATCGATCGAAAAGACGAGCTCGTCCAGAAACGGCAGCCGTTCGCCGGACGAAGAGGTCTTCCAGTAGTAATCATTCCGCTGCAGAATCACGCGCTGGTCGGGAACGTAGGACTTGAGTCTGAATGGTCCCAAACCAACTATCTGGTCCGGCGGCGTCGACAAACTCCACGCCTGCTCGATCCTTCCCGCGCGATAAGCTGACTCAAGAATGTGCCGGGGCAGTATCGGAATACCATCAAACAATCTGATGGCCGCCGCGCGCGGTGTCGGAAAAACAAATGCGATCGTCGCCGCATCCACCTTCTCGACGCGGACTCGCTGTCCCTCGAAGTTGAATTGATCGGACGCTGGCGCGTTGACCTTCGGATCGTTTATCAACTGAAAACTAAACACCACATCATCCACTGTCGCGGGACGGCCATCCGAAAACTTCAGTCCGGGCCTCAAGGTGAAGGTGATGCGCTTCCCGTCAGGGGAGACTTTCCACGACTGAGCGACGTCCGGCTCAGGTTGCTGACTCACTCGATTGATCCGAATCAAACTGCCTGACATGCAGTTTGTGATCGAGGTCGTCGGGTCGTCGGACGCAAAGAGCCGATTCAAACTGCGCGGCACCCGCGATTTCGAAATTACCAGCCGCCCACCACGCTTACCCTTAACACCTTGCGCCGCGCCATCAAGTATCAGATGACCAGCCACCCCAGCAAGCGCAATGCCGAGCATCCAAAGCCAGAAAACTCGCCCCCGGAACGTCACGTTAACCCTCCGCTTGATGTGTGCAGCCGGGACACGGCGGCGTCAGAATGTCTCACGCAATGACGACAGTTCCTGCTGCCTCGGGTCAGACCACTGTCTCAGTCCTTCTGCCAGGAGCTGACAGGTCAAACTAACAACGAGGATTGCCGCAGCCGGCGCAAGATTCCACCAGAAGGAAAGCATCTGCTCAACGTTGTGTGCGGCTGAAAGCATGCTCCCCCAACTCGCTGCCGGCTCCTGAATGCCGAGGCCAAGATATGACAAAGTCACTTCGGCAAGCATGAAACCAGGTGCGCTGATCGCCGCCTGAATAAGAATGAACCCTATCAATTGAGGTAGCAAATGCCGGCGCACAATTCGCCAGTCAGAAGCTCCCATGGCGACCGCGGCGACAATGTAGTCCCGTTGACGTAGCGACAACACCATTCCACGCACAATCCGCGCGAGCCCTGCCCATCCGAAAAGCGACAGAACAAAAACAAGTGCCAGTGCCACGTGTTCAGCGGGAATATTCAATGGCAGAGCACTCCGCAGGGCGATCACCAGATAGAGAGCCGGCAGCGCGAGAAAAAGCTCGATCAGACGCATGCAAACGAAGTCTGTCTTGCCGCCAAAGTAGCCCGCCAGACAGCCGAGCGCGAGCGCCATCGGGATCGATATGATGAGCGCCGCGACGGCGATAAAGAGCGACAGTCTTGTACCCACCAGCAGCCGGGAGAAGACGTCCCGACCCAGCCCATCGCTTCCAAGAAGAAAAATCCTGCCAGGAGCATCCACCCCAAAAAGATGAAGCGTGGAGGGGAAAACTCCGAACAGCCGATACCTCTCTCCCTCGACAAAGAATCTGACCGGTTGGCGGATGCTGCGCTCCTCCACATAGATCATTTGTGTCGGATCGGACAGCGTACTGCCATACACAAAGGGCGAATGCCAGGCGCCGTCCTCCGCGACAAAATGCGGGCGCGTTGGCGGTGCGAGAAAATGATCGCGATCCTGGTCATCAATCGAATATGGCGCGATGAAATCGGCCAGGATCGCGAGCACAAGCACCAGCAACGCTACCGCTATCCCTGCTTTCAACTTGCGGTTCACCATTCTCTTCTCAAGGTAGAAGGATGCCCTCTGCGCGAGAGACCTGATAACAGAGTGTCATGCCCTGACTGCCTTCCGAATCCTGATCCGTGGATCGACGATCCCGAGGAGAATATCGGCAAGAAGATTGCCCGCTGCAAGCAGGAGAGCTGCATAGAGAACGCAGGCAACCACGACATCCAGATCCCGCGCTAAAAGCGCGCTGACTGCCAGATTTCCTATTCCCGGCCAGGACATTATCGCCTCGACAACGAATGCGCCGGAAAGAAGCGATCCAAGCGATTGTCCAAACATGGTAACGATCGGATTCAGTGCATTCCGTAGCGCGTGCTTGAGCAGGATCGCGCGTTCCGCCAGTCCCTTTGCACGGGCGGCGACAATGTATTCCTCACCCAGTATCTCGCGCAGACTGCCGCTCAACTGGCGGAGGTATCCGGGTACTTGTCTGACAGCCAGGACTGACGCCGGCAGCACCAGATGATGAATCACATCTCCGACCCTGCCGCTCCAACTCAGCGAGTCGTGGTCGATGGAGGTGGCAGACCCGATAGGAAACAGCCCGCTCTTTGCTGCAAAGAGGAGTGCCAGCAATGCCCAAAGAAATGTCGGAAGAGAGAGGAAGAGCGAGGTAAGCAGCGCCAACACGCGATCCACCCAGCGCGACCTCGCTGCCACTGCAAAGAGTCCGAGCGGAAATGAGACGAGCAGCGCCAATGAGAGAGCTGAAACCGCCAACAGAACGGTATTGAACAATCGCTCTCCGAGGAGCGACGCGACCGGTCCGTGATATGAAATCGAATAACCGAGATCGCCATGCAAAACGCGCCAGAACCAGGCAGCGAACTGTGCATACCAGGGCCGATCGAGTCCATACTGTTGACGCAGCGAATTGAGCGTCTCGGGGGAAATCTGCGGATTGAGACTCAACTCTGAAAAGTAATCGCCAGGAGCCAGCCGCACCAGAAAAAAGGTGCAGAGAGCGACCGCGAAAAGAAGAGGGATCATTCCCAGAAAGCGGCGCACGACCAGCTTGATCATGATCCTCCCTTAATGCCGAGCTCGGAGCTCTCTTCAGTCGACTCTAACTAGAAGCTAGTTGGTTGGGTGGATCGATATCAGATGTTGAGGACGTTCAACGCAGGCTCTTTCCAGCTTACCGGCGCGATCGCCAGGCAACCCGCAACTTTCGAGTAGTAGCAGGAGAACACCGCTGGAAATGGAAAGCGTGGCTGAGCCCAAAGACGGGAAGAGATCACGAGACGTTGCCACGACTTTTCTCCTTCGCAGACCCACGCTCAATTGCGGGGTCGAAAGCAGATCTCTTCTGGTTTTTCGAGAGACTTCATTTCACCATGCGCTTGCGCCGGAGTCAATCGTCCACGCTTGATCACATCGTCACTGTTGGCCAATGATCTCGACAACGGATACTTGAGTGGGGTCGAGATCGTCCAGAACCCAGACCGCTCTGCCTCTTCGCGGGCCCTTGGTTCAACCATGAGCATTGCCGTCCCCTAAAACATCGAATTGTTGTTGTCGCTTTTGTTTGGAATGATCTGCAGCACGTCCCAATGTTCGACGATCTTTCCCACGGCATCCAGACGAAAGATGTCTATCTCTATCCCAGCCCAATTGTTCGCACCCGGCCATTCCTGAGACAATGCAGAACGACAAAGTCGGCCTCGGCAATGACTCGCCTGAAGTGGACCCGCTGACCAGGATATTCCCTTGCCATTCTCTCGAAATAGTTGATAAAGGCCTCTTTGCCGTCAGCTACTCCCGGGTTGTGCTGAATGTAAAGATCGCCAACGTACTTCTCGACTGCCTCAGCTCGACGGCATTGATTAAACATCAGGTCATAAAAAGCCTGGACCGAGTCCTTGTTCTGTTGGAGTGAGCTCATTTTCCGCTTATAGCATCTGTTGAGGGGCGCGGCAACGACTTCCTCTCCTTGGCTCGAGACGGGCGCGGCTGAGGGAGTAACCGGCCGGATAATTGACAATCGGAGTGTGGCTCGATAGTCTGGTCGTCCTTGCTAGGCAATTCCTATTCGGAGACTGTAAAGGTCATGAAGTTCCCATCGGCACGCCGCGCGCTACCTGCGCGTCGTTACTTGGCGAGCCTCAAACTCGCACTTTGCGTGGTCATCATTGGCCTTGGCTTCGTCGTTCAACTGAATGTCGCAGCACAGAATCAGAGTGCGGATTCATCGGACTTCTTCGAGAAGAAGGTGAGACCGATTCTCGCTGCCAACTGCCAGTCCTGTCACAATCAGAAGGCACGTGTTGCCGAACTCGACCTGACCACCGCGGAAGGCCTCGCCCGTGGAGCGGAAACCGGGCCCGTCATCAATCGCGCCAACTTGCAGGAGAGTGCCCTTCTCAAGGTAATCAGCTATCACGAGAAGCTGAAGATGCCACCCGGAGGTAAGCTGAAGGATGAGGAGATAACGACACTCACGGAATGGGTTCGCATGGGAGCGCCGTGGCCGGGCGCGGGATCGCCACTGGCCGCGACCCCACGCAAGCCTGGACGTGAACTGACTGAGGAAGAGAAGAAGTTCTGGGCGTTTCAGCCGATGAGCAACCCGCAGCCTGCGGGCGTCCGAGGCGTTCGCTGGGCAAGAACAGCAATCGATCAGTTCGTTCTTTCGAGACTCGAGGAGAAAGGTCTCTCCCCCGCTCCGCCAGCGGATCGCCTCACCCTACTGCGTCGGGCGACCTTCGATCTCACCGGACTTCCGCCAACGACGAGCGAAATCGCATCGTTTCTCGGGGACCGATCCCCCGGCGCCTTCGAGAAGGTGGTCGATCGCCTGCTTTCATCGCCCCGCTACGGTGAGCAATGGGGGCGTCGCTGGCTCGATGTTGCCCGGTATGCAGATTCGACGGGCAACGATGAAGACCACCGCTACCCGAACGCCTGGCGATATCGCGATTGGGTGATCGAGGCATTCAATCGGGACCTGCCCTACGATCAGTTTGTTCGCGATCAGATTGCGGGTGACCTGCTGGCGGCGGAGGGAACTGACGGAGCGAGCGGTGTCAATCGCCGTGGAATTGTTGCGACCGGCTTCCTTGCACTCGGAGCAAAGGCTCTCGCACAACAGGATAAGACCAAGATGCTCTATGACGTGTATGACGAGCAGGTCGACGTCACTACGAGAGCCTTCCTGGGCATGACCGTTGCGTGCGCACGCTGTCACGATCACAAATTTGATCCCATTCTCGCGAGGGATTACTACTCACTTGTTTCAATCTTTGCGAGTACTCGGAGCTTTAAGGACGCAAATGCGTTTGTGTCGGAACCGCTCAACAAGCCGCTTGTCCCGAAGAGCGCTATGGATCAGTATCTGGCTGCTAAGCGCGCCCACGATGATCGCGTCAAAAAGAATCGCTATGAGATCGACGCGATCCTTGATGGAGTCAAGCAACCAGCGCTGGCGAGGGCCAATGAGGACCTGGGGCGGATCATGACTGCGTCGCGCAGGGTGTACGCTGCGGGCGCCGATGTTTCGGTTGAAGCGAAGAAGGTAGGGCTTGAACCCCGGGCGTTCGAGCGTTGGATCGACTATCTCAAACCGGGAAAACCGAGGGAGCATCTGCTCGCGTGGCAAAACGCGGCGGAAGGCGAACTGACCTCCGTTGCCCTTGAGTATCAGAGTCGATTCTCAAAGCGCGTTGCCGAGTGGGAGGACAAGACCAGGACATGGCGAAAGAAATATGATAACGCGCTTGCATCAAACAAGTCCCCCCTGCCGGACAAACCCTCGTTCGAAGCCGGGCGCGACCGGTTCTTTGCCGAGGTTTACTTCGACAAGGACGGTCCGACAGCGGTCCGGACCGAGGATGAAGCAAATCTCCCGGCAGACCTGAGGGAGCAGTTGAAGACGCTTCGCGCGAAGCGGGATGAACTCAAGAAACAGGCTCCGGAAGAACCCGATATGGCTTGCGCCGTGGAGGACGGAGAGGTGGTATCGCAGAAGGTCTTCGTCCGTGGCGACTATCACAACCCTGGGGAGGACGTCGGCAAGGAGTTTCCGCGAATTCTCGTCTCTCGCATTCGGCCGGAAGTAGTCTTAAAGGGCAGCGGAAGGCTCGAATTCGCTAAATGGCTGACCGACCCGGAGCATCCGCTGACTGCAAGGGTTATGGTCAATCGCGTCTGGGGCTGGCATTTTGGTGAGGGACTCGTGCGTACGCCCGACAATTTCGGGAAGATGGGCGAACGGCCGTCGCATCCGGAACTCCTCGACTATCTGGCCCGACAATTTGTCCGAAGTGGGTGGTCGATGAAAGCGCTCAACCGCACGATCATGCTCTCGAACTCTTATCAGATGGCGAGCCAGCCGAGTGAGGCGGCGATGGCAAAAGACCCTGAAAACCGGCTCCTCTCACGGTTCAATCGTCGACGGCTCTCGGTCGAAGAGATGCGCGACAGCCTGCTCGCGCTCGATGGTTCACTCGACCTGAAGATGGGGGGCACTCTCCAGAGCGGGACTGGAACTGATGGAGAGAACGACAACAAGCGACTTAGTCTCAACCCGGAAAAGCTCAACCGCAGGACAGTCTATCTTCCGTTGCGTCGCGCCAATCTCCCGGCGTTGCTCAATCTTTTCGATTTCGGAGATGCGACGACGGTCAATGGCCGAAGGCAGTTGACCAATGTCCCGACTCAGGCGCTTTTCTGGCTCAACAGCGATTTCCTCGCTGAACGCTCAACCAATCTCGCCAAGTCGTTTCTCAGCAACGGCGAAGAATCCGAATCTCAGCGTATCCGCAGAGCGTTCACGCTCATCTTTGGACGGAGACCGACCATCGAGGAATCTGCGTCTGCAGCAAAGTACCTTGCGGGCTATCGAACGCAGTTCGCCAAGCGAACGAATCAGGAAGCCTGGGCCAGCCTTAGTCGAGTAATGCTGGCCGCGAACGACTTCAATTATGTGGACTGATGATTGACCCGATTACATCGCTTTATTTTCAAAGGCAGACTCCCGTCTCGCGTCGCGCCTGGTTGCGCGCAGCTGGGCTTGGATTCGGAGGGCTCGGTCTCGCGGCGCTTCTTGCCGATGAAGCGTCAGCAAATGGCCTCGAGGATAAGGTTCTGGGGCCTCTCTCGCCCAGACCGCCGCATTTTGCCCCGCGAGCGAAGCGCGTTATTTTTCTCTTTATGCACGGCGGGCCGTCAAGTGTTGACACCTTTGATCCGAAGGAGCGCCTGACGCGTGATCACGGCAAGCCACTGCCAATCAAACGACCACTCGCATTTGACAAATCGGACGCCGGCCCGCTCATGAAGTCGCCCTGGCAGTTCCGACCGGGCGGCTCAAGCGGATTGCCAGTCAGCGATCTCTTTCCATACGTCCGTGAGCGCGCCGATGATCTGTGCGTCATTCGCTCAATGGTCGGTGAGGGCGTGGACCACGGCGCCGCTCTCCTTCAGACCTTCACCGGGACGAGTACCTTCATTCGTCCAAGTATTGGATCGTGGTGCCTCTATGGGCTGGGGACCGAGAACCAGAATCTTCCAGGTTTCATCGCCATCAAACCATCCCTCGCTCATGGCGGCGCGAAGAACTGGAGTTCCGCCTTTCTTCCCGGCGCTTATCAGGGCACGGCCATCGGTCATGCCGGTCTGAAGGTCGATGAGATCAGCAAGGAACCGATCGAATATCTGGTCAACAAGCGATTCTCGGCCGAGGAGCAGCGATACGAATTGGAGATGCTGCAGAACATCAACCGCAGGCATGAAGCGCTGCGCCAGAACGATCCTCAACTTGAAGCACGGATCCAGGCATTCGAGCTTGCCTTTCGCATGCAGACTGAGGCGCCTGAAGCGTTTCAGGTGCAGAGCGAGCCAGAGGCAACGAAAAAAATGTATGGCCTCGATGACCCGGTCACCCAGGACTTCGCCTGGCAGTGTCTGCTCGCACGCCGTCTCGCCGAACGCGGAGTGCGATTCATCCAATGCACACATAGTTACAAATGGGATCAGCACAGTGAGCTCTACAATCTGCATACGCAGAATGCGCGCGAAACCGACAAGCCGATCGCCGGCCTCCTGCGAGATCTGAAATCGAGCGGCCTGCTCAAGGACACGCTGGTGGTGTGGGCCGGCGAGTTCGGAAGGACTCCGGTTTCGCAGGGTGGCGACGGAAGGGATCACAATCCCTACGGCTAGAGCATCTGGATGGCCGGTGGCGGTGTCAAAGGCGGATTCGCTTATGGGGCGACCGACGAAATAGGCTATCACGCGGTCGAAGATCGTATGCATATTCACGATTTTCACGCGACGTTGCTGCACCTTCTCGGACTCAACCATGAGCAACTGACTTATCGGAACAGTGGCCGCGACTTCAGATTGACCGATGTCGAAGGCGTCGTCGCCGAGAAGATACTCGCCTGAGAAGAGTGCGCCCGAGGCTTGCCGCCTCTCGGTTGATTCCCGAAACCTGGGAGATAAACACCATGAAAGCACCTATCCGAGCAACGATCGCAGTCATCCTGCTGGCTGCCGCAATCATTGGTGCGCAGGATCGCACCGGTGTCGTCATCGTCCGCGTGACGCCGGATAAGAGCGACTGGACCTATGAGCCCGGTCAAGCAGCGAGCTTTCAGATAGCAGTGATTCGTGACGGCCATCCAATACCTGGCGCCCGCGTAACCTATCAGGTTGGCCCGGAAATGATGCCGCCATCGATTACGAAGACAGAAGCGCTCAGCGGTACCGGCCTGACTGTTAACGCCGGAACGATGAAGGAGCCGGGATTCCTCCGTTGTATCGTCACCGTCGAGGTTGACGGGAAAGTGTACCGCGGTCTCGCCACTGCCGGTTTCAAGCCAAACGCGATTCAGCCAACCACCGACGACCCTCCTGACTTTGACGCGTTCTGGACAGCCGGAAAGGAAGACCTCGCCAAGCTCCCAGTCGACGCTCAGGTGACGCTGCTGCCTGACTACAGCACGCCGACGGTGGATACGTATCATGTCAGCCTGCAGAATGTGGGAATGGCAGCCGCGCCGAGTCGGCTCTACGGGATTCTCTGTGTACCAAAGGGGGAGGGGAAGTATCCAGCGGTCCTCAACGTACCGGGCGCGGGCGTTCGTGCGTATCGCGGAATGCTCAGCCTCGCGCAAAAAGGCGTCATCACGTTCCAGATTGGCATTCACGGTCTCCCGGTCATCCTCGACCCGGCAGTATACGATTCTCTGGGTCGCGGAGCGCTTGCCAATTACCCAACCTTCGGGCTCGATGAGAAGAGCAGATACTACTACCGCCGAGTCTATCTTGGTTGTGTGCGAGCGAATGATTTCCTGACAAGTCTTCCGAAATGGAACGGCCGTGATCTGGCAGTAACCGGAGGCAGCCAGGGCGGAGCGCTCTCGATCGTCACGGCTGCGCTCGACCCTCGAGTAAAGGGGCTGGCGGCTTCCTATCCCGCGCTCTCAGATGTGACGGGATATCTGCAGAACAGAGCCGGTGGATGGCCCCATATGTTTCGGGCGTCAGGCCCCTTATCGCACCGCTCTCCAGACAAAATCGCCACGTCAAAGTACTATGACGTAGTCAATTTCGCGCGGCGCGTGAAAGTGCCAGGACTCTATTCATGGGGTTACAATGATGAGACGTGTCCCCCAACATCAATGTACTCGGCCTACAATCTGATTCCGGGCCCAAAGAGGTTGCTTCTGGCGCTTGAGACCGGCCACAACACAACACCGGAGCAAACCGAGAGGATAGAGCGATGGCTCGAGAATTTTGTCAAGGACGGGCGCGTCGCTGGCAAGTAAGAGAAGCCTGTCATTCAAAGACCTGAGATCATACCTAATGGAGGCTCGATGCTCGTTCATTCAGTTTACTTCTGGCTCAAGACTGATCTTACTCCCGAGAGTGTCGAGGCATTCTGGACCAGCGTCCGGAGCCTGCTAACGATTAACACGGTGCGACACGGCTGGGTTGGTGTACCGGCTGAGACGCCCGACCGGCCTGTTATTGACAAGTCATATTCCTGCGCGCTGGTGCTCGCTTTTGATACCGAGGCTGATCATGACTCATATCAGGTTGATCCAGTACATGACGCGTTCAGGAATGAGAGCCATTCGAGGTGGTCCAAGATCCAAATCTACGATGCGGTCGGTTAATACGGGTTTTGACCGGTAATCATCCGCGCGCATTTGGCAGTCCATAGCCGTCTCGCTTGCAATCAGAGAGGACATTCAATGAAGGTACAACTTGCAGGAAAAGACTCGCTTATTCGCCTGGTGCTCGTCCCCGCGCTCATGGTTGGGACTCTCTTCGTGATGGAGGGTAGAAGCCAGATCAAACCACCGGACGTCGCACCGAAAGTGGTCGATGCCGGTCCGATAGGCGGACCGCCGGCGGACGCAATCATCCTGTTCAATGGCAAGGACCTCTCACAATGGAAGAGCGCAAATGCGGGAGAGGCCAAATGGCTGGTCAAGGATGGAGCAATGGAAGTAGTCGCCAAGACTGGCGACATCGTCTCCAAGCCGGAGTTTGGCGATATGCAGCTCCATGTCGAGTGGGCCACGCCGGCGGTCGTGCAGGGGACCAGCCAGGGGCGCGGCAACAGCGGCATCTTTCTTCAGGGCATTTATGAAGTACAGGTTCTCGATTCCTTTAATAACACGACCTATTTTCACGGTCAGGCGGGGGCCGTCTACAAACAATACGCGCCGTTGGTCAACGCCTCGCGGAAACCGGGAGAATGGCAGGCTTATGACATCATTTACCACGCGCCAAAGTTCGACGATGCCGGGAAGGTACTTAAGAAAGCACGCGTCACGGTGCTGCACAACGGCGTGCTGATTCAGGATGATGTCGAGATTCTCGGCACGACAACGCATGAAGAGGTGCAACCAACTTACACCAAACATCCGGACAAGGGGCCGATCCGTCTACAGGACCACGGCAACCCGATTCGCTTCCGCAACATTTGGGTAAGACCGCTTGGTTCAAAATGAGGTTGGCGGTTTGAAGAGTCTTCGGTGATCGACCATGAGACAACGATCCTGGACAACTTTTATTCCGGCTCGAGCCACTTCCTCGGCGAATTTATCGTCGAGTATTCCCAGCTGAAGCCAGACTGCCTTTGGTCGCTTCTCGATCACTTCGGCAAGGTGCATCGACAATTGATCCGCTCGACGGAAGACATCGACAAGATCGATCTCACCCGGGACATCGAGCAGGCTGCGATAGACGGGTTTGCCCAGCATCGTCGTCACCTCCGGCTCATATACCGGCACCGGGATGACCTCGAATCCGACCTCCGCCAGGTACGCCGGGACGAAATGTGCTGGCCGATAGGAAAACAGCTCGCTGCGAATTCCAAGCACAGCAACCCTGCGCGTCTCGGCTAACAGGTGCCGCAATCCATTAGTATCGTCGATGAGATTTTCTCTCCAGTCCACCATCGCCCTTACAATCTAAAGCATTACCGTATGCGTCAGCAACTGCCCTCTGAAATCGAGAGCTACCGCGACATCACCTGGCAACGCGAATTGTCACAGCGCGTTGAATCCGTCACCGAAGCAGAGCAGTTTATCCGGCGCGTTGGTTTCTCTTTTCTCCTGACTGATCAGCGACAACCGGGGCCATCGCTTTATATCGCGGTCTGTGGACGCCGTGACGCGCAGATGCCACGGAACGTACAGAAGGATCCTGAAGCCTCACTGACCTGGAGGCTCAAGGATGAATTGGTTCAGCGTGGTCGGGTCTACTACGGTAAGCTCGCCCGGGGCAAAGCCATGTGTTTGGGACCGAAGATGATCCCCTACTTCTTTGCGCTTTGGGGAATCGCAAGGCCGGCGCAGCGAAAGCGACTCAGCGAGCCGGCGAAGGCAATACTCAAGGTTCTACGAAAAGAGTGGGAAATGGCGACATCGGACCTGCGCACAGCGTCGGGGATCGCCGACCGCAGGCATTTCGCCAGAGGAATCGACGAATTGCAGGCCGCAATGATCGTCATGCCGAGTGAAGTCGTCTACGTCCCGAAGTTTACTTACATCTGGACTCTCGCCGAAGGCCGCTTTCCTGATCTGTATGCAGAGCGCATCGATTCGGCGATAGCGGTGCGAGAGATTGCCCGTTGCTTTCTGGGCAATGCTGGCCTGACGGTCCCGGGAGAATTGGCACGGGTTGTCGGGATATCGCGCCCACTGGCCGGTCTCGGTAATCGTGCGCTCGTCACGGAAGGTTACGCATCCAGCCCAACCACGGGAACCTATCTCCTCGCTGACCTCTCTCAGCGGCTTGAGGCCACGTTGAGCCAGTAATGCGTCATTGTTCTCAGGTTCGAAGTCGGCCGAAATCATCCTGCAAGCGTACAATATCGTCTTCACCGAGATACTCACCGCGCTGCACCTCGATGAAGATCAGGGTCTCGTTACCAAAGCTCATGATGCGGTGGGCTGCCCCCAAAGGGATGTCGACCGCTTCACCCGCATTGACGTTAATCTCGAGACCGTCGAGCGTCACCAACGCTCTGCCGCTGATCACGTACCAATGCTCAGCCCGGTGCGCGTGCCGTTGATAGCTAATTCGACTTCCTGATTTGACCTCGATGCGCTTAACCTTGTATCCCCGCCCTTCGTCAAGGACTGTGAAACATCCCCACGGCCGCTCGTCGTAGAATGACGTCAGATTCTTTTCCTGATTCTCGTCCAAGCGATCTCTCCTGGCTATTTCGTTTCCTGTTCGCGCAATTCCCGGCGCAGGACCTTCCCCACCGCGCTTTTCGGCAGCGCCGCGACAAAGACAACTTCCGTGGGCACCTTGTACTTCGCCATCCGCTCACGACAGTAATCGACAATTTCGTCAGAGGTCGCACTCAGCCCCGCCTTGAGCACAACGAAGGCTTTGACCGCTTCCCCTCGATACGCATCCGGCACCCCAATAACGACGGTCTCGACGACCTTCGGGTGAGTGAAAACGACGTCCTCGACCTCGTTCGGATAGACATTGAAGCCGCTGACGATGATCATATCCTTCTTGCGCTGGACGATATAGAAGAAGCCGTCTTCATCCATTCTCGCAACGTCGCCGGTGTAGAGCCAGCCGTCGCGCAGGGTGTTGGCCGTCTCTTCCGGCTGATTCCAATAGCCCTTCATGACCTGCGCCCCGCGAATGCATAATTCCCCTTCCTCACCGATGGCCACTTCGGTTGTTCCTGCCTCGAGGTCGACGATCTTGCATTCGGTTCCGATGATAGGAAGGCCAATGCTTCCCGGCTTGCGCTTGGCCAGCGTCGGCGTTGAATGCGTCACCGGAGACGCTTCTGTCAAACCGTAGCCCTCGTAGAGCATGCCTCCAGTCAGAGCTTCAAACTTTTCCAGGACGTCGACGGGAAGCGGAGCCGATCCGCTGTTGAAGCGGCGCACGCGATCGAGTCCACTCTCGCGTGCGCCCGGATGATTGAGCAGTGAGATGTAGAGTGTCGGAACACCGGGGAAGAAC
>JBDTUW010000006.1:0-19480 GCA_040007555.1 Acidobacteriota bacterium
CCCGCCTCCCGAAGCCGCACCCACGGCGGGCAGGGACAAGCCCCGCCCCGACGGCCTTCGCGTTGAGTCTTCCTGTCCTCCAAACGGCGCCGTTCGCACCATTGCAAAACGGCTGAAAAGGGAAAGGAGCCCCGAGCTATCTCAGTTGAAGCGGGATATTGATAATTCCAAAGGCATTGAGAAGCCAAATGCAAAGGGCCAATATCACGACCACACGAAGAACGGTCTTGATGGGCTGCGACATGGGCACATAGTTTTCGATGAGGTAGAGCACCAGACCGACGACGACCAGGACAACGATGACTGTGATGATGGGCATTTTTTTCCTTCGACGATGATTGAGGCAATTGAGATCGCAAGAAATGACACCCGCTGGAGGACTCCAGCGTCACCTATGTGATGTCTTCGCCTGGGTGGGGACCTTCTCCGGGTTAAATGTCTTGAGCATATTCACCAGGTCATCGGCATGCTCTTCTTCCGTCTTGAGGATGTCCTCGATCAGGTTACGCGTCGTCGGATCGTCATCACCCAGCCAGCGAACGATCTCGGTGTAGGTTTCCACGGCAATGCGTTCAGCGACCAGGTTCTCGCGGATCATCTCACGAAGCGATCCGCCCTCGACATATTCTGAATGGCTCCGGGCGAGCAGTCCCTCGGGATTGAAATCCGGCTCGCCCTGAAGCTGCGTGATGCGTTCGGCGATCCGGTCGGCGTGAATCTGCTCCTCCACCGAGTGCTGCAGGAACTCATTGGCGACAGGATCGGCACTGATGCCGCTAGCCATGTAGTAGTGCCGCTTGTAACGTAGGACGCAGACGATCTCCGTCGCCAGCGCTTCATTCAACACCGCGATTACCCTCACGGGGTCAGCCTTGTAGCCGTCGGTGACGGGACCGCGCTCAATATGTTCCCGCGCACGCTTCCGCAATTCCTTCACATCCAGCAGAAACTCTTTCATGGTTTTCTCCGCTTTATCGATCCTCAACTCTTCCTGCGTACCACCTGTGGCGGGTTTTGCGCGACACAGGTGATCTGCAGGAAGTTTGGCGCTGTCAGCTTAACCGGTCGCCTGCCCGGCCTACTGTCCACCGGCCTTGGCCTGCTTGTCGAATGTGTCCTGGATCACGATCTCGACCCGACGATTGACCTGGCGGCCAGCCGCGGTTTCGTTGTCGGCGACGGGTTTGGTCTCACCAAAGCCACGAGCTGCTATCAACCTCTCGATCTTGATTCCGCTTTCGACGAGATAGTCACGAACCGATTCGGCGCGTTCGCGGGAGAGAGTAAGGTTTGATTCCTCGGAGCCCACCGAATCAGTATGTCCTTCAATCTCGATCTGGTAAGCGCCTGGATAGGCGATGAGGATGCCAGCCAGTCTCGCAAGTTTCTCACGCGCACCGGGTTTGAGAGTTGCATGACCGGTATCGAACAAGACATCCGAAAGATTGACAATCAGGCCGCGAGCCTCGCGTCGAGTTTCGAGAATCTCTGAGAGCGAAAGGTACAGCGTCTGCCTTGCAGCATCTCGCTCACGCTTCGCCTCTGCGGTTTGAACGCGTGCTCGGTCGGCGTCCTCGCGAGCCAGCCCTTCGTTCGCCTTGGCTATTTGAGCTTCGGATTGGGCACGAGCGATTCGTGCGCTTGCGTCTGCGGCCTCGCTCGCTGCGCGATCCGCCACCTCGCGCGTGGCCGTTCTTGCGCGAGCCGCTTCAACGCGGGCGCGGTCAGCGTCGTTCGAGGCGCGCTCAGCCGCCATTCGAGCACGGTCTGCTTCGGACTGGGCCTGAGCGATGTTATCTCCGGCCTGTTGGCGCTCGGCGGAAAGTCTCGCCTGATCGGCGCGCTCGACGCTTAGTTTTCGCGCTTGTTCGGCGATGCGCATGACGTCATGTGCGGGTCCGCTGTTCTTCTTCTCGTTGTCGCGAATGTCGGATGCACTGCGCGAACGCGGCCAGGCCTGCTCGAGCGCTGCGAGCTTCACTTCGGCGTCTCGCAACTCCGTATCAGCAAATCTGCGAGCGTCGGCTCGTTGCGCGATCTCGACAGCGCGTCGCGCGCCAAGAATCATCAACGGCGTGTTGTAATCGGCATTTGCTGCAGGGGTGCTGGGCGAGAAGAGCACATAGAATGTACCGGGATCGCCGCTATATTCGATCTTGCTGGTTGTGATCATGCCCTCGGTCCCTTTGCGCAAGGTGTTCTCAGCAATGATCACAGAACTCGGCAATTCCACTCTGGAGTGCGGCTCGGCGGTAATGATCAGCCCAAAGGTCTGAAAATTTGTCGTTGACTCGATTTTGAAGCGCCTACCGATCGGAATTTCCATCAGGTTCTGAGCCTGCCCCTCGGGTGCCACTGCCCAGAGGATATAGGTGGTATAGAAACCGCCCACGGATTGGGGACTGTCAAAGCTCTCCATCTCGAGTCTGACGTTCGTTCGACCCTGTTTGAATTCAACATCGGCCTTACCCATCACCCGCGGGGCGATCGGCGTACCCGACATATTGACCGTGGTCTGTTTTTTCTCTCGGTATGTAACCGCCAGCACACCGCGCCTGGCTGGCATCCATCGGGAGGGCCCTTGAAACGAGCCGTGCGAGGCATTTGTAACCTCGATACTTTGTTGTGCTGAAGCCATTCCGGCAAGGGCGATTACGAAGAGCGCATTCGCGGCAATTAATCTTGTAGTCTTCATCTGGTCTCTTTCATCTCTCGATTCCGGTTTCCACCTATTTCTGAGAGGAAACCGGGATACTGCATTCATCCAGCCCTCGACGTGTCTTCCTGTCACTTATTGTCTGTGACAGAGGGCAGGCCGGGCTTTCGTCCGCGATGTCTGACGACACACGGACCAGCGGCCCGCCTCAGAGCGCGAGGCTTAGTTCTGAGCCATTCGTGCCGAGTAGTGGGCGAGTTTTGTCGGGAAGGCGCGCACCGCAGGGGGGGCCGTGACCTTGTTTTCCTTCAGGACTTCCTTGGCGGTGACGCCTGGACCGTAGACATCACGCATATCATCTTTGTCGGGCCTGATGACTACGCCTTTGAGTTCGAGCCCGGCAAATAGTCCCTTGCTGCGTGAGTACGAGAGAATCTGCGCATTGAGTTTGAGGTCGGTAGAGGCGCCGGCTTGTCGGCCGACAGGCCCGGCGGCGACAGAAGCATCTCCACCAAGCGTGAATTCATCTGTCAACAAGCTTTCCAGTCCACCTTTGTTCATAAAGAGCATGACAAAGTCCGTCGATTGCGCACCGATCTGCAAACCGAAGCTGCCACCACCAAGCGTGAAGAACGCTGGGGCGCTCCAACCGCGTTCTGTACGACAACTGGCGACACCACGTCCGCCACGTCCGCCGAAAATGAACCCGGCTTTGATCACGGAAGGAAAGACGGCAACACAATGCGCGCTATCGAGAAGATCCTGGGGAATCCCCTTGTCGGGAGTGTCCATGATCTCAGCGAAGACCCGTGCGGCCTTGTCTGACTGGCTGATCTCATCCTTGAGATTCCTCTTCCCCTGCCCTTGTGCAAGTCCGCTGACCGCTAGTGTCAGACAGACGACTGCCAGCATCCTGCCGATTGATTGATCTTTCATTGCTATCCTTTCGATAAGTACGTCTCCCGTCGATAAGTACGTCTCCCGGCTGACCTGCTTCCAGGGGGTAGCGATGGATTCGCCACTCCTCCTGTCTCATTCGCAGCACGAAGGGAGTCTCACCATCTTGAGTCAGACGGGGTGTTGATTGCTGTACTGTAGTGAACAGGAAGCGAAAGAATGCTTATATACAGGCGGGAGGCGAGGGACTTGATCTGGAGATGAGCCAGTTAGAAGAGCGCGGCTCTTGCGAGTTACAAGTGGATATCCTTAGAGATTCCAGAGAATCGCTCTTAACCAGGATCGCGGAGAGCAACAAATTCATTCGCCGAAGGCTACAGATTCAATGGATGGTGGCCACGCCAACAGGTTGAGTGTGGACAATTGTCGTCACGGTTGGTTGATGTCGAAGGGACATTATCCGCCCGATGGGTACGGCAGCGCCCCGAATGGGGCAGCAATAAAATAGGCCAGCAACGCCCTGGGTAACCGTCTTGCACTTGTCGCCTTCGGCGACATCCTACCTACACCTCAACGCTTGCGCAGGCCCTCTGATAAGAGCCGCTCCAGCATCTCGATCTGCCGCTGTTGCATTCTCAGCAGCTCTACCCAGGATGAATCTCGCAATTCGTTGAACTTCTCGTGTAGCTGCATGATCTCCAGCTCGGCCTTGAGATTGACCTCGTAATCGTTCTTCGCTTGCTGGTGATCTTTGTCGGCCTGTCGATTCTGGCTCATCATCAGAATGGGTGCCGCATAGGCAGCCTGGAACGACATCGCCAGATTGAGCAGGATGAACGGGTATGGGTCCCAGTGGAAGAAATAGGCCGTGAGATTGAGCGCGATCCAGATGGCCAGCATCACGGTCTGAATGATGATAAAGCGCCACGAGCCGATGACCTTCGCAAATTTATCCGCGACACGTTGCCCGACGGTGAGTTGTTCCTCGAACTCATGATTGACGTTTCGCGCTACCCGTCCCCTATGGATAAAGCGCTCAACGACGCTCCTTTCATGCTCCGAAAGCTTCGAGAATTCTTTCGCAAAAAAACGCTTGGCTGTCTCAGTCCGGTTCGATGCCATTCGCAGGCTCCTCCTCTCGTTTGTCCACGGCGGCTCGCCGATGAGGTTGAGCAACTATCAGGCGAGTCCATCCATACCACCCAGCGCTTACGAACTGATAATACACGGACAGGAAGGGACGCCTGGCAACGATCGGGTGAGACGTCACTTTATGTGTCCGCGGCCTTCGGTCGGCTACCGCTGCAGGCGCCATTGCTGGTTTGCCTGATTGGCATAATCCCACAGTTGAATGTTGGCTCCGTCCTGCCGGCCCTGTCCGGACACGTCAAGAACCTTACCGTTGTCGACGCTGACGATCTTGAAGTAGCCGTTGCCGACATCCTCCAGGCGCCAGTGTTGTTGCCGGCTGTCATTCCAGTTGCGCTGGATGATGTTTGCCCCGTTCAGATCTCTGCCGCCCTGAACGGTAAGCGCCAGTCCGCTGAAGCGGCTCATGATGGCAACTTCGCCACGGCCAAGGTCGACCACATTCCAGTTCTGATTCGGCTGATCGGAAAAGCTCCACTGCTGAATACTGGCCCCATCCTGCCTGCTCTGTCCGGTCACGTCGAGACCCTTGTCGCTGTTCCGGTTTATGATCGGGCCGGAATAGCTGGTGCGTCCGCCCGGACCGCCTCGGTCACCCCGGTCCCCTCTGTCCCCTCTGTCCCCTCTGTCCCCTCTGTCCCCTCTGTCCCCTCTGTCATTGTTATTGCCACGGCCTCGACCATCGTCCATTCCGCCGCGCCAATCATACCTGATTTCCGACACGTTGTTCGTGCCGCGACGATTGCGACCACGGTTGTTGACAAGGGCTTCGTAAGAGAATTCCCTTCTTCCATTATTCTGGCCACGATTGTTCCACGTAGAAGTCCCGGTACCGCTCACACGAACCGCGTCATTTGATCGGCCTTCGGCTTGCGCATCGTTGTTGAAGCGTATTGTCTGACCGCGCTCTTGATTGGTTATCTGTTGTCTGACCGCCTCCTGCGCCTGCGAAATCGCCCATGTCCCCGAGCCTTGTGCTGAGACCGTGCTCTGACTGCCGCCTGCCAAACCAGCAGCCACCATCGCGCTCGCTGCAAGCAGCAGACCGCAATTTACCATTGTACGAAATCCAATATCTCTCATCATACTCTCCTCCATGATTACAAATGCCTCAAGCCAGGCCGATCTCAGCCGACGCCCATTTCTTCTTCCAGCACGCCTTCGCTAATATGCCTTCAGATGCTAGTTGGACTTGGGAGAGACTTCTGTCCAATACTAGACACCGAAAGAACGCCGGCGGGCCCGCGATACGCGAGAGACCGGTATCGTAGGCGCCCACAGCTGGAGAACAATGACGGATACTGCAGTTGAGCAGGAGATCATCGGACTCTCTCACGAGTGGATGGGCGCCGTTGCAAAGCGCGACTGCACTGCCCTCGAGCGGATACTCGCCGCAGACTTTCTCATAGCCGGTTGGTTGCCTGAGGGTCGTCTCGGCGACAGAAAAGCCTATATCGAGGACTGTATGATTCCAATCGACATCGAGGAGGGATCCTACAGCTTTGATCAGTGGAAGATTCGCGTCTATGACAACACCGCGATTGCAAACTGCCGGATGAAGATTCACGCCGTGGTCAGGGGTAAAGAGTGGGGAGGTGCTTTCCTCATGACCTACGTTTGGATACAACAGGGACGAACCTGGCACGTGGCCACCTGTCACACGAGCGCGATTGTCGATGCTCATGTAACGCCCGCTGGTTGATGACGCGGTTTCCCCACTTGACTCATCTGCCTGAACGTTGTGTCGAGAGCATCGTTCCGATATGCGCCATACACTGAGATGAACACACTCCGATTCAACGCCGGCGACTTGATTTTCAAACGCGACGAAAAGTACTTAGAGGGCGCATCTGACACCGGCCTCCAGATCACGGGTGTCAGCGATCCGCAGGTCTCGGCAGCGCTTAGCGCCGACGATCCTCTCCCTAACCGGCTGGTTGAACTCGACACCATCAAGCTCAGTACAGAAGGTAACGAGAAGATCTCGTTCGGCGAAGGACTGGGTAAGGTGAGCTTCAATGCGCACGCCAGTGCTGGCGCGGGTGTGGGCGTCTACCCCGAGCCGAAGGACCTCCTCAAGGCCCTGAAGCGAATCGGACTTGATGACTCGAGCGCACTGGGTCTGACCTTCGAACCCAATACCGCACATAGTTATGTGCTGCTCCGGCTCGGATACGACATCGGCGCGGCGGTTTCGGGCTCGTTAGCTTTGGGAGCATCGATCAAGTTCGGCGTCGACGCCGAAAGCGAAGGATTATTCGCCGTCGTGAGGCGGCTACCGAAGAACCTGGGAGCACGGACAGCCCTTGGTAAAACGGTGGCTAGCTGGAGACTGCCGCGTCAGATCAAGTCTCCAGCGGATATTGAGCCCGGGACCTGGGTCATCGCTGAGGTCGAAGGCTCCGTGGCGGTGAAGGTCGGAGCGAAATACGGCTACGATTTCAGCTGGGTGCGCGACGCAATCAGCGTAGGCAAACTGAGCGGTGATATCGGGCTCAAGGTGGAGCTCGGGATCGCTGCGACGCTTGGTTTCAACGCGAGCGGACGATATGCGGTCGTCGTCAGTCGTGAATCGCTCGACCCGCGAAGTGAGACGTTGCGGTTGCGCCTGTTCAAGCTCCGCAAGAAGGGCTGGGACTTCGCCTTCAACGCCGGGGCGAGCGTCGAGAGCGGCTTCAACCAATTCCTTCCGTCAAACTTCTACGACTTCATTGCGGCTGTCTTCAATGTCAACGAGCTGCAGGTTCTGAAGGATCTGGAGAAGTGGACTGACCCGCAGAGCAACCTGTCTGACCTCCTCGGAGCGGAGTTGCTTGACGAAGCGCGCGATCTGCTTAACGAGGTAACCGGCTTCGACCCGATTGCCAGATTCGATGAGGCTCGCGAGCAGTTTCAGGGGTTTATCAGGAAATGGTTTGCGCTCCCGTATGCCGTCGCCAGCGCAGTCAACATGATCGTCAGATACCGCAGCACCGAGGTCGCTGCGTTCCGCGACACTCTTGACGGATTTGCGAATGCTGATCAGGCTAGCGCCGCCAATCTCTTCGGTGACGCATTCAGACGTATAGACTTCTTCGAGACACCCGCCGGGATGTGGCTCGAGTCCGTTGCCGTCGACGGAACGCTGTCACTCCTCAACAACTCTGAGGACATTCGGAAGGCTCAAGCCGTTGCGCTCCAGACACGGGCCTTGCTCGACGGCGGCAGCGTCGAGGCGTCACTCACGAAGTTCCAGGGGTTCGTTGATTCCCGACTGGGAATAGACAAGCTCGCACAACTGACCGCGATCGATTTCGACAAGATCGACAGATGGCTGAAAGCTCGGCTGGCCGCCTTCCTCGATATGCAGCTCGCCGAGTTGAACCTTGAAGATGTGGAGAAAGTGCGCGCAGTCATTCACACGCTGCTCGGAAAGCAGGAAGAGTTTTACCGCACGGCGAGGGAAGTACTCGGGCGCAAATACGAGTTCGAGTTCATCGCCAAATATCAGAAAGCAACGACCAGAACAGCCCTGCTCGATGTGGAATTCGATTTCCAGACGCAGGATGTAGTGAAGGAGGCGCTACTCGAAGGGTTATGGCAAAGTGCGATCGGAGGCAATCTCGACAGCATCCTCGTCGACCGCCACGAGCGCGTCAAGCTCAATCGAGGTGTGCTGACCCACGAGATCAAACGCAACAGCCATGTCGAGGTCGCATTCCCCTACTTTCATGCGGAGCTCGACCACATCAACAAGTCGCTCGCGTCCGTGAATGCAATGGACACGGACGGTGATCGGTTGCTTCTCTACAACCTCAGCGCGGAAGACATCGTCGCACGACGCAACGCGTTCGACAGCCGCCTGGCGATTGGCGCGCGGATCACCTCGAGCGGCGTGCGTGTGTATCGCAAAGCAGGTGAAGCGGACGGCTTTCGCTCTTCGTATACCTTTCGCCAGGCAGTGCGCGATATGAAACGAGCGCACTTGCAATACCAATTGAAGGGCTACATCGAGAGCTACTTCGCAGGACAGTTCGGGGGAGAACGGCAGTCCTTCGACGTCTGGATCGACGATCTGGACCAGGCGATCGAGGAGACCGAACACAACGGCAAGGACAACTTCGGCGACACACTTATCGCGCTTGAGGTGAGCGTGCCGGGTAGCGTGGTTGCTGCCTGGCGCGACGCTCCTGCGCATAAGAAGGATCATGTCTACATGAATATGTCGCGGGCGCTACAGGCGAAGATGCGCCAGATGATTCCTTTCGCGCACTTCCAGAAACCGATGCGCTACCGAGACATAGCCTCGTCCTACGCGCTGCTCGTTTACTCCGCGCTGCCCGTCTCCACCGATATACTCGCTGACGGTAGCGAGTTGCGCTTCAACCTCGACACGGATGTCTATTGGGATTGGGTGAATGATGAGTTGCGTGAGCGAGTCGTGAGTGATCCGCATACTATCGCTGCCTTGACCAGGAAGGCGGCGAGGGTTGAGGCAATGTTGTCGTCGCTTGGCGGCTTTCATGAGGTAGCCAGTTTCTACGCGCCGGCATCAGTCGGAGATATGGTGAATTCGGTGGTGCGCGATCCGGCGGGCCGGGCACTGCTCAACAGCCTACTGATGGTCGAGGTGGAGATTATTAAGGGAGCACGGGACGCAGGGACGACGCTGGCAAAGTTCCTGGCTGAAGCAGAGAGCAAACCATCGGAGGCGGTGAAGGTGCTCGCAGAGTTTGGCGAGAAACTCACCGAGACTTTTAATAAGGGGATTGACAGTGTCTACCAGGGCGACGCGTTGCGCCCGCTCGGCACGATGGTTTTCCTGGAAGCAGCGCGAGCACTCGCGCCGGTTCCCGTCGACGCAAAGGTAAGCGCGCGACTTGATTTGGTCGTGCTCAAGGAGGGTTCGCAGTTTCCGTTGGGACAGTTCCTCTCGGGGAAGGTGCCTGAAGCGCGCGAAGTGGCAAGACGCGAAAGGCTGGTCAATCTCGCCTGACGCGTAGGGGCGGGGTTTGTCCCCGCCCGGCGTCGATTCAACATCCGGGCGGGGACGAGCCCCGCCCCCACCGTCTTCGCGGCCCTGCGTCTGTCGAGTTCGGAAAAACGGGCGGGGACAAGCCCCGCCCCTACGTTCGCACCCCTACTTCTGTCGACCTGGAAACCGGGCAGGGACAAGCCCCGCCGCTACCTGGCCAAGCTCTTCTTCAGGACATCCGCCCTTCCGTTTCCTCATCCTTTAGTTCCCTCGCCGAGAGCTCCTTCGAGGTGTGCTTTGCGATTAATTTTTCCAATTTGTGACCGTCGCCTCATCCGAGAATATTTGTAAGCATTTTTGATCCCAGAAGTCCTGGCCTCGACGCGATCTCAGGGGAAGTTAACTCCGAGGTGCCGCAGGCCGTATCATCTCTGCGTCCCTCGCTTCTCCGCGCCTCTGCGCTGTGCCTCTGCGTTAGATATTGTTGGCTCGTGCCAGAGTTCCTGATCGAGCTAGAGGCGATGACAGTTCTGGAGTAGAATGCACTCCTTCCGTCACCGTGCCTTCCTCCCGGCAGCGGTGCATCCAAGTTTGGAGTTATACCCGCCCGACTGCCAAGAAGCGCATGAAAACGCCGCAATCCATCCTCAAAGAGACCTTCGGATTCGACAGCTTTCGCCCGAACCAGCTCGAAGTCATCGAAAGCATTCTCGGCCGACGCGATACCCTCGCCGTCATGCCCACCGGGGGCGGTAAGTCCCTTTGCTATCAGATTCCCGCCCTTCTGTTTGAAGGCATCACTCTCGTTGTTTCTCCGCTCATCGCGCTCATGAAGGATCAGGTAGAGCAACTGCGCGCCTACGGTGTACCCGCAGCCGTGCTCAACAGCTCGATTTCGCGCGAGGAGTATCAGGCCAGTTTGCGCGACATTCGGAACGGCGCTGCCAGAGTCCTTTACCTGGCGCCCGAGACGCTCTTCATGCCTCGTACGCTGGATCTCCTGGCAAATCTGAAGGTGGATCTGCTGACGATCGACGAAGCTCACTGCATATCCGAGTGGGGGCATGATTTCCGGCCTGAGTATCGCCGCTTGACCGAGGTACGTGAGCTTCTGAAGGACGTTGTCTGCCTGGCGATGACTGCAACAGCAACTCCACGCGTGCGGCAGGACATCCGTTCGTCGCTGAGACTCACCTCTGCAAATGAGATCGTTGCCAGTTTCAACCGCGAGAATCTCTTCCTCACGGTTTGGCCCAAGATCGACGCGCTGAGGCAAACTGAGACCTTTCTCAAGAAATTCAAGGATCAATCGGGAATCATCTACTGCTTCTCGAGAGCCCAGGTAGACGAACTGTCCGAATATCTTGAGGATCATGGCTATTCGGTCCGGCCCTATCACGCGGGTCTCGATGGTAAGGAGCGACAACAGAATCAGGAGGCTTTCATCCGGGACGACGTGCAGATCATGGTGGCCACCATTGCCTTTGGCATGGGGATCAACAAACCAAACGTCCGCTTTGTCATGCACTTCGACCTGCCCAAGAGCATCGAGGGCTACTACCAGGAGATCGGGCGCGCGGGACGCGACGGGCTTCCCTCAGATTGTCTGCTGCTCTATACCTACGCCGATGCGAGCAAACTACAGTACTTCATCAGTCAGAAGGAGGAACCTGAGAGACAGGTGTCGGAGATGCACCTGCAATCGATCGTGAGATTCGCCGAGGACGATGTGAACTGCCGACGGCGCCCACTGCTCGCTTACTTTGGAGAGACGTTCAGCGCTCGGCGATGCGGGACTTGCGACAACTGCACCTCCGCACCCATTCAAACTGCCGATATCACAATTCCTGCTCAGAAGTTCCTGTCGTGTGTTAAGCGCACCGGCGAGCGATTTGGCGCCGGGCACGTCGCGGATGTTCTGCTCGGCAATGATGGTGAGAAGATATCGAAGCTGCACCATAATACGCTCTCTACGTTTGGGATCGGCAAGGAGCTTGGTCGCAATGAATGGATGGGTCTGGCGCGTCAGTTGGTGAAACTTGACCTGCTCGACCAGGATCCCACTTATCGCACGCTGCGCCTTACCTCGAAAGCCATGGAAACTCTCAGGAACAGAGAGATCATCATGGGAGCGGCGCTGCAATTTAAGGAGCGCAAGCGAATCCGACCCGACAAGACGCGCGCACTCGAGCCTGATTACGACCACGTCCTGTTCGATTTGTTGCGTGGGAAGCGCAAGGAACTGGCAGATGAAGCCGGTGTTCCACCCTATGTCGTGTTCTCTGATCGGACGCTGGTGGAGATGGCCGCGTATCGTCCGCTGAAAGAACGGAGTCTGCTGAGGATCAACGGGGTTGGAGAGGTGAAGGCCGAGCGATATGGCTCGATCTTTCTCACTGTGATTCAGGACTATTGTCGGCAGCACGCCCTCGAAGAAAACTTTCGGGGGCCTGCCACTCAGACAAATTCGAGCAGGCCAGTGTCGAGACCGGTGTCGCCGCGTGACGGGAAGAGCCGCTCGCTGTTCGTGGGGCAGGCCTACAATGCTGGCGCGAGCGCACAGCTCGTCATGAGCCAATTCCAGATAAAGGCTCGCACGTTGATTGATCATCTGCTGAAATTCATCGCCGACGGGAACACCCTGCGCAGGGATGACGATCTTCGTTCTCTGGTGACAGCTGGTCTCGAGGATCAGGAAAAGGTGTTGAAGGCGTTTGAGGAGTTGGGCACGGAGCGCTTGCGACCCGTCTTCGACAAACTCGAAGAACGAGTGAGCTATGACGACCTGAATATCCTGAGGGTGGTGCACCGAGCGGGTGGCAGCGCCGGCGAATCGCGCTAAACTAATGGCGGGAGTCGTCGCCCGATTCCCCACAGGTTCACACTATGAAGCGGTTATGCGTCGTGGCATTGCTGGGTCTCGTTGTCGCCGCCGGCATTTACGCTTTCCGGCGTGGCCCTAATGATATTCACGCTGTTGCACAACGGACCGGGATTGCCGGCCTCTTCGTTTACGATTGGGCAAAGGATGCCGAGGGTATTACCGAGATCACGCTGGAACGAGAGTTCTATTTTGGAATGGGCCCTGTTTACAAATTGATCCTGCGAAGGGACGGCTCTGCTGATTACACTGGCGTGGCAAACGTTTCTCGCATCGGAAAAAGCACAGCTAAGGATCCGCGACTGGCATTCGAGTTTACTTATCTCGCAAGGCTCATCGCGCATCAACGATTCCTCAAGATGGACGATCGATACGCTACGTCTATGACTGATCAGGAGACCGTCGTGACCAGTGTGGTCCATAATGGTCAGCGCAAGACGATCCTCAACTACGGACGAACGGCACCCATGGAATTGTATGGGATAGAGATGGCAATCGATGCCGTGGCAGCGCGGATTGAGTGGGAACCGACCAGACAGTAATCCCGACCGGGCGATCGCTGGCTCCGACGCGAATTTGGTAAGCGGCTCGGTGACTGCAATCGTCAACCTTGATCACAAGCAACGAGAGGGCGATATTCGCGTCCATAGAAAGCGGAGGAATTATGCACCGCACAAAACTACTATTCATTTCTTTGACTCTCTCCCTGTTCCTTGCCGGCCTCAACGGTACATCTCTCGCACAAACAGTCCCGGCTGAACAGAGCGTGAAGGTGCGCACAGAGGTCGTCAACGTCAATGTCATGGCGAGGCAAAAAACAACCGGACGCATCATCAGCAACTTAGCCAAGGACGACTTCAGCATCTTTGAGGATGGCGTTCAGCAGATGATCTCGTATTTCAGTCAGGACCCGCTCCCACTCTCAATCGTGCTCCTCGTTGATCGCGCCGGTTGCATCAACGCTTTCAACGAACAGATTCGCGCGGCGACAATCCAGACTCTCGGCAACCTGAAAGCGGAGGACGAGGTCGCTATCATGACCTTCTCCAGTAAGGTTGCTCTCGCTCAGCCTTTCACACGTGATCGCCAATTGGTTTCCGATCAGATCATAGCGGTCGAGACTCAACACAGCAGTGAGCAGCATTACTTCAATGCCGGCATACACGAAGCCGCCACCTATATGAGCAAGGCAGCCAATCCCGCCGGCCGCCGCGTAATCCTGGTGCTCACCAGCCTCGAAGCGAGCGTTGATTTTTCAAGAATCTCCCAAAAGGAAGCATTGCAGGCTCTGCTTGAATCAGGAGCGATCGTTTCAGGCGTTTTAGTGAAGACCCTTGGTGGCCGGATCGAGCAGGGCATTCGAGGCAAACCGACGAGCGTCCTGCGGCATATTGGACTACCGTCGGGCAGTCTAAAGCTGTTCGTCGCAGAGACTGGTGGTGAGTTGACCAGCGCTGCCCCCGAAAAGATAGAAGAGGCGCTGACGCAGGTATTGAGCCATGTCGCGACAAACTACACGCTCGCGTACCTGCCGACCAACTCGACTCGCGACGGCAAGCGGCGCCGGATTGGCGTACAACTGTCACCCGCAGTCGAGCAACGAGAAGGCAAAACTGTGCTGGTCGCGCGTCGCAGCTACGTCATGCCAAAAGACGGAAACTAAGACCGCCCTCGAATTCAATCACGCGAAGTAGGGAAGGGCAAATAGGAAACCCAAGGCATTCCCCTTCCTGACCGGGGAAAAGGAAGACTCACGCGAAGGCGCGAAGGCGCGAAAGACGCGAAGAGGAAAGGGTACCGCCATGATCAGTCGCATCCGGTTAGTGGGCCTTCTTGCAGCCAGCATGCTTGTCATGCTGTATCAGCCGCCTGGCGTGGGTTCTGCAAGACGAGTCGCGCTATCAGCTGGCGCGACAGCACCGATCTCACAGACTTCCGAAGCGTTGGCAGCGTGCGTGGCAAAGGCCGATTACCGTTTTCAGAACACGCTCAACACTTCGGTGGGCTCTGCTCCCGCGTTGAGCAATCTCGGGGCGGGCAATGCATTCGTCAATGCAACTGTGGATGGCGCGAACCGGACCGTCGTGCGCTTCCCGTTGAATTCAGGACTCGTTCTCGACCCGACCTCAAGCGTCGTATCGGCTCAGGTCTACACCATTGTAGTGTTGTTTTCCCTGGACGAAGTGTCTGGCTTTCGGCGGATTCTTGACTTCAAGCATGGGACTGTAGACGACGGTCTTTATGTCTTTGATGGCAAACTGGCGTTCTTCCCGAGGAGCGACGGCCTCAACACCGCCATCGCGGCAAACACCTATGTGCAGGTAGTGCTGACACGGGACGCCGGAAAGAACTTCACCGGATATGTAAACGGCGTTCAGGTGCTGTCCTTTGTCGACACTGCCGACCTCGCGGTACTTGATTCGTTCAACCAGTTGCGCTTCTTCCGTGACAATGAGTCAAATGGGCCTGGTGATGAGAGTTCCGCGGGGTCGGTGGCGCGTATTCGGTTGTACGACTGCGCCTTCTCCGCCGCAGAGGTGATTGGACTGGATCGGCTTCCGGCAGGGGCCGGTTGTCCGGTCGTCAACAACTTCAACCCTACAATCGCGACAGTTGGAAGCGCCGTCACCATTAGTGGCTCGAGTGTGACGGGCGTCACCGCAGTTAAATTCGCATCAGGTGTCAACGCGAACTTTACGATTCCGAACGACACGCTGATTACGACGTCGGTGCCTGCGGGGGCAGTCAACGGGCCAATCACGCTTATCAAGGCCGGCTGTAGCGACACCGTGACGGCCAATTTCACCGTCGCGCGCCCAATGACCTGTGTCTCTGCTGCAAGCTTCCAGATTGGAAACCTGGCTAGCGAGTCGATCATCGCGTGTTTCGGCAATGGAATCGCGACAGGGACAGCCTCCGCTGCGACGGTGCCGCTTCCGACAACGCTCGCTGGCACGACGATCACCGTTCGGGATGCCGCCTCGACAGACCGGGCGTCGGGTATCCTTTTTGTCAATTCAACACAGCTCAACGGACAGATCCCGCAAGGTACAGTGAATGGCACGGCAACAGTCACGGTGACCAGCAGCGATGGAATCGTCTCTCGCGGTCAGGTCCTGATTACGAACGTTGCGCCCGGGATATTCACGGCAAACGCGAGTGGAATTGGAGTGCCATCGGCGTATCTGATTCGCGTCAAGCCAGGCAATGTCCAAACTCAAGAGGAGCTGCTGGAATTCAGCGACGCGCAGAACCGCTTTGTTCCAAAACCCATCGACCTTGGTCCGCCTGCCGATCAATTGTTCCTGGTTCTTTTCGGGACTGGCTGGCGATTCCGCAGCGCTCTTGGTGGAGTGAGCCTGGGCATTGGTGGGGTGAACTCCACGGTCGCGTTTGCAGGTGATCAGGGTTTCCTCGCGGGCCTCGATCAGGTCAATGCGTTGCTGCCGCGCGCATTGATTGGACGCGGCGAGGTTAACGTCAATCTGATGGTCGACGGCGCGGCGGCTAACATCGTTATGCTGACCTTCAACTGAAGAAACCAGCTGGATTTGGGATTGTGGATTTTAGATTTTAGATTTTGGATTGAGGAATCTGTGAAGTCTGACTGAAGGAACCGTTGAAACGTCAGGCACCGGCAAACCAGCAGCCAAAACAGCCAGCAGCCAGCAATCTGAAATCGGAAATCCAAAACTCCGGGTTCTTCAATCCAATTCTAAAATTCTAAAATCTAAAATCCAAAATCCAAAATCCGGATTACACCCGATAGGTATCCGCGCGCCAGTCTTTCACAGCCTTCTTGATGTCGTCAGGTGACAGATTCTCGTTAGCCGCGCGTTGCGCCAGCGATGGGAACTCCGAATCCGACGCAAATCGAAGTGCCACAATCTGGCGAATCCCGAGTCGCGAATCGAGCAGCTTTCCGGTCAGGACAAAGAGTCGAAGATTCTCCTCCGCTCGAATCGCGCGGTCCTGCGCTTTCAGTGGAAACACCCGAGTGAAATAAAGCATCAGCAGCAGACATACCGCGATCACAAGGATCAACGAAGCGCTGTAAAGGCGCTGATGGTCCCCGAATGACAAATAGAGGTTTACTCCCGCACCCACCAGCGTCAGCACTATGATGGGGAACAGCACGCGTGAATATCCCACGACAACCTGCGTATGATTCGAATAGTTCTGCGTTTCCACTAGCTCTCCTCCTGATAGGTCTACTGAGTGAACCCCTTGTGAGTCGCGATTTGCCAAACGTTGCCGTCCGGGTCTTCGACCATCGCGCGCCGATCGCCATAGGGCAAGTCGATGGGCCCTTCGAGCGATATCGCGCCCGCTTCCAGCGCCCTCTGGTACGTCCCATCGATGTCATCCACATAGAGGTAGAGAAATGCTGCCGTCGCAGCACGTGGCCCCACTTCGCTGACCATAACAATCGAGTCGCCGATACTTATCACGGAGGGGATATCCGAGCGGAGTTCGCCAGTCGCGCCGAAGGCGTGTTTGAGAAACCCGATCAGCCTTGCTGGGTCATCGACCACCAGCCGAGGTGTGATGCTGTGCCAGCCCTCTGGAATCGATTTGGTCATTCCTTCCTCGCTTAGAGTCGAAGGGCCCTGCGGGTCCGATGAACGAGTACTCTCGCGTCGAAAAAACGTACTTCGAGATATCTGCGCCGGTCGCAGTCTAACGCGCTGGCGGCGCCCCTTCAATCTGTCCTGAAGCCATCCCAGACAAAGTGTATTCCTTTTCGTGGGATTCGGTGACGGAACACGTTGACCCATTCTTGTCATATGAGATTATCATTTTGCAAACACGGAGCTGTGATCGAGAAGATGCGGCCCGCGTCGAGAACCCTGTAGCGCAATTTGCCTAAATTGCGCACCGTTGAATCGGTCAGTTGACGAATTGCAGGCAGCGCAAATCAGGCAAATTGCCGCTACATGCTGGTGGCTTTCCAAGCTTTGTTTCTGAGGATATAGACATGGATAAAACGGTCGCACAACAAGTCAGCCGACAGGTCGAAGGGCTCGAGGGTGCCATCCAGGCACTGAAGTCGCTGCTCGGCTCCCGCGCGACGACTGCCCATGCTGTCCGCGAGCATCACAGCAAAGGCGAGTCGTATCACACGCCCGCTATGCCCGACATCGTCTGTTTTCCCCAAAGCACTGATGAGGTGAGCGAAGTTCTCAAGATCAGCGCACGTTACCAGGTCCCCGTCGTTCCTTTTGGAGCAGGCACGTCCATCGAAGGGCAGGTGCACGCCATCAGAGGCGGAATCACCATCGATCTGCGCGAGATGAACAAGGTGCTCCGCATCAGCGCCGAGGATCTTGATGCAACGGTCGAGGCAGGGGTTAAACGCAAGCAACTCAACGCTGCGCTCAACAACACTGGCCTAACCTTCTTTGTCGACCCCGGCGCCGATGCAACGATCGGGGGCATGACATCGACTCGGGCTTCGGGAACGACGACCGTGCGCTACGGCACAATGCGAGAGAACGTACTCGCGTTGATCGTCGTGCTTGCTGACGGTCGCATTATCAAAACTGGCTCGCGCGCCTGCAAGTCAGCAGCTGGATACGACCTGACGCATCTCTTTGTCGGCTCTGAGGGGACGCTCGGGGTAATCACTGAGGTCACCCTTCGGCTGCATCCAATTCCGGAGGCCGTCTCGGCTGCAGTGTGTCCCTTCGATTCCATCCGTGGCGCGGTGCAAACCGTCATCGAGACGATTCAACTCGGCATTTCCGTTGCCCGCATTGAGCTGCTTGACGAAGCACAGATGGCGGCGATCAACCGGTACTCGAGAACGAGCTACCCGGCGCAGCCGACCTTGTTCTTTGAGTTCCATGGCGACAGTGAAAGTCATGTGAGCGATCAGGCGGCATCGGTGCAGGAGCTTGCAGCGGAGCACGGCGGGGGCGAATTCAAATGGGAAAGGCGACTGGACGCTCGCGAGAAGCTCTGGAGTGCGCGTCACAATGCTTATTACGCGGCGCTTGCACTTAGACCCGGTTGCAGTGGCTGGACGACCGACGTCTGCGTCCCGATCTCGCGGCTGGCCGAGTGCATTCTGGAAACGAAGGACGACATCGCCGACGCACCATTTCCGCATACGATGGTCGGTCATGTCGGCGACGGCAATTTCCACGTTCTGTTCATGATAGATCCAACGAGTGAGAGCGAGCTGGCTGAAGTCGACAGGCTATCGGACCGCATGGTGCATCGCGCACTGAGGATGGGCGGAACCTGCACGGGCGAGCACGGTATCGGGTACGGAAAGATGAAATATCTCGAAGCCGAGCATGGTGAATCGCTCGAGGTGATGAGAGCCATCAAGAGCGCGCTCGATCCGGAGAACAGGATGAATCCCGGCAAGATGGTTGAGCCGCTGCCGCTCAATCCGCCTCTCGACGCGTAGTGCGAGGGAACGCCCGGGAACAGCGGCGAATTCAAGCCTCCGCGGTTTCGCGTCTTTTGCGTCTTCGCGGCTTAGCGGCTTAGCGGCTTAGCGTGAGGTCGTCCCTCGATTTCCTTGCGTTGCTTTCCTCGCGAAAAAGTGACGGACCATCCGTCCGCGCGGTCGCTATGTACGGAGTTCTTCGCTTGGTAAGATCCAAAGTGGAGGGTACACATCAGAATGGGGAACATCATCAAAAAGAAACCCCTGCATGACGAGAGGCCTGACCAAGACCTGCAGGGCTTGTCTCATGGAGAGCTGTTGGGAATGATGTGGCAGCTGACAGTGAACGCCTGGTCCTTTAAGGTGAATCTGAATGTTGAACCAAGATTACAAAGACATATTGTTGTGCTTAAAAGAGGAAAGGGCTGATTTCATCATCGTCGGAGCATACGCCCTGGCAGCACACGGATATCCGCGCGCGACAGGGGACATCGACATTTGGGTGAGGAATACCGTCGACAATGCTGAGAACGTGATCCGTGC
>JBDTUW010000007.1:0-19417 GCA_040007555.1 Acidobacteriota bacterium
GAAACCGAAGACGGCATTGACCTAAGGGTGAAGAGATGTCAGAAGATTCTCCATATGAATTCGATACTGAAGTCACACCGCATGCTCCTGAGTTGTATGCTTTCTCGTCCATAGCTGAGAGTATCGAAGGATTCGACGCGGTTGATGAGAGTCAAATCGCGCGTTACCACGAGCAGGGCTTCCTGGCGATCCGCCATGCGTTCACCCCCGCGGAAGTGGCAGCGGCGATTCGTGGACTCAGGGATCTGGTCGCAGGCAAGCATCCCGACTTCAAAACAATGCAGTTTGTCGGCGAGGTGCGTGACGTAGTCGATACGCTCAGCCTTGCCGAGAAGCTGGCGAACATTCGCAAACTGGGAACCTTTACCGAACACGAGCCGCGCCTCAAGTCCATCGCGGAACACCCGCGACTCCTCGCTCTCCTCACCAGACTGTTGGGTGAAGGGCCGGAAATGTTCCAAAGCATGGCGCTGATCAAACCCCCGGGCGGCCGTGAGAAGCCGTGGCATCAGGATCACGCATATTTCGACCTTCCACGGGCGACGAAAATCGTCGGTGTGTGGATTGCGCTCGAGGACGCGAATACGGAAAACGGGTGCATGCGCATTATGCCGGGCTGGCACCGACGCGGCCCGCTGACGCACTTTCAACTGCGGGATTGGCAGATTTGCGATGACCAGATGAACGGCCTGCAACCGCAGCGCGTAGCTGTGCCCCTCGAGCCGGGCGGCTGCCTCTTGTTTGACAGCTTCCTGCCGCACGGCACACCCACCAATCACACACGACAGGGCCGCGAGGCAGTGCAGTTTCACTACATGCCGGCCGGTACTCAAAAGTGCCAGACTGAAGAAAGGTTGGCGGTGTTCGGTAGTCAGGGCAAGGACGTTTCCTGCTGAGGACCAATACCATTTTTCATTGTTCGTTATTGTTCGTATTACATCTGTCATTTGCTAATTGAAGAGGAATGGCTCAGACCAATGACAAATGAAAATTTGATGTCAACAATGGAGGATGCTCCCCTCTTTTCTGGGGAAAGTAATTTGTCTCGAAAGCTCCGAGTCGCCTTTGTCGGTTGTGGCGGAATCGCTGATCACTATCTGAGCGTTTACCGCGACCTCAAGTGGGCCGAGGTCGTGACCTTCGTTGATGCGAGGCTCGAGCACGCTGCTCGCGCTCGCAAGTCGGTTGGCACAGAATCGCGCGTCACCAGCGATTTTACAGACGCCCTCGGCGACGACGTTGATGTCGTTATCATCAACACTCCAAACCACCTCCATCTTGAACAGGCCGTGGCAGCGCTCGAGGCGGGCAAACACCTGTTGTTGCAAAAACCTGTGGCCTCAAATCTGGCTGATGCGGAAAGCATTGCTGACGCCGCTGAACGTGCCAGGCGGCGTGGCATCATGAGCGGACTTTACCTGAGTTACTTCGATCAGCCATTGATACACGACCTTCGCGACCTGGTGCTCGCTGGCTGGTTCGGCCAGGTGGCGCACCTCTACGCGCGGCTGATGCATCGAGGGGGCCTGATCCTGTCGCGTGACATCCGCGACGGACAATCAAACTGGCGAGCCTCACTCGCGCAAACTGGTGGCGGGTGCTTTATCCAGCTTGCCGTTCATGGCATTCACCTCTTCGCCTGGTTGATGGATGCTTCAGTAGTGAGGGTCACCGGGTTCGCAAGGAATCGACATTCTCCCGGTGTCGAAGGTGAAGACCTCGCCTGCGCCCTTCTGGAATTCGAAAACGGCGTGCTGGCGACTCTTGATATGGCCTGGTGCACTTCGGGGGAGATGCTCTCGGTGCAAGGCACACACGGCACAGCCGATTACATCAACAATCAGATGTTGCTCCTTGATTCGGACAATGGAGCTTTTGTTGGGCGTGTCATCAATTACAGCGGGAGCTCACATTCTCCGGGTGAAATTGCCGCACCAGCGAGACAGCAGGCCATGACCATCCATCCTCCGAGTCTGGGCGATGTAAAGAATCCACACAACCAGCAGCGCCTTTTTCTCGAAGCGGTGCGCGATGGCCACGCTCCACCTGTTTCGATCGCATCCGGCGTTGCAGACATGCGGGTAGTCGCCGCTGTCTATGAATCAGCGAGAACCGGACGGACGGTCGCGATAAATCGAGAAGGTACGACATCTCAGGGAGAGAGGGGCCGAGGATGAATGCGCTCAAACTCGGGATTGTCGCTGATGAGATCAGCCGTAACTTTCGCGACGCTGTTCGCATCGGTATCCAGGCGGGGTTGTGGCGCTATGAGGTCCGCTTTCTGACCACTGGGCGCGCGCCGATGTGCGACCGTCTGGAGCTGCTCGAAGTCGAGCGCATTCGCGACGGCGAAGGCATCGAGATCACCGCCCTTTCGCCCGGTCTGTTCAAGCAGACAATCGACCGAGTGGCGTTCGCGCACGAAATGGCGGAGGTCTTCCCGCGCGCGCTCGAATGGGCGCATCGCTGGCAGCTTCAATCCCTCATCGTCTTTGGTTTCGGAAAACCTGATGCAACCGAGGAAAATGCAGATCTGGTATCGAGCGCCAACCCACCTGAGCGAGTCGTTGAAGGCTTCGCCGAAGCGGGCGCGCAAGCTACCACCGCCGGACTCAGACTGCTGATCGAGCCGGAGCCGATCTGCTGGGCCGATTCGGGGGTTGCGACCGTTGACCTGATCCGGCGCTCCGGTTCATCCGCGCTCGGCATCAATTACGACCCGGCGAACGTCGCCTGGGCATTGCGAAGGGATCCAATCGATGAATTCGATCTGGTCGCACCGCTGATCGGCAACGTCCACGTCAAAGACCAGCTTGCTGCGCCGATTGGCAGCGGCCGGCCGACGTGGGTCGTGCCGGGCGAGGGGATGATGGGTTACCGCGCCCACTTCGCCGCCTTGCAACAGATTGGCTACAACGGGCCAATCTCACTCGAACCGCACATGGACGGTAGCCTCGAAACCATTCGGAAATGCAAGCAGGCCGTCGAGCGGTTATGGGGGTAGGAATAGGCACGCGATGGGACCTCATTCTGTGATCGTAAGCAGAGGCCACAACTCAAGATGACTACTCAACCGATCTCACGACGGACCTTCATTGCCGCTGCGGTCTGCACTGCGGCATCCGGCAGCCTTGCCATTGAACCGCTCGCCCAGGATGCGGAGCCGATCATCGACATCCATCAACACACCCATTACTCAGGTAGAGGCGACGAGGAGCTGATCGCGCATCAGCGGAAGATGGGGATTACCAAAACCGTGCTACTGCCGGCCGGCTCCCGGTATGGACTCGATGCCGACTGCTATGGCAACGATTCGGTACTTGCGCTGGCGCGGCGCTTACCAAAAGAATTCGCCTTCTTTGCCAATGAACTACCGGACCTGCCCGAGACTCGCCGGGTGTTGGAGAAGTATCTGAAGGCGGGCGCGATTGGCATCGGTGAACAGAAATTCCCGGTAGAGTGCGACTCGCCGCACATTCACCTGATCGCGAAGATCGCGCAAGAGTACGATGTGCCGGTCCTGCTTCATTTCCAGCATGGAACATACAATCTGGGTTTCGAGCGTTTCTCCGGCGTGCTGGCAAAGTTTCCCAAGGTAAACTTCATCGGGCACGCCCAGACGTGGTGGGGAAACATTGATCGGGGTCACGATCAAACGGTGCTCTATCCCAAGACAAAGGTCACCCCTGGAGGAATAACCGATCGCTTGCTGTCGGATTACCCCAACATTTACGGCGATCTCTCTGCGGGCTCCGGTCTGAACGCGCTGCTGCGCGACGAAGAGCATGCGCGCGAATTCCTCTCACGGCATCAGAACAAGTTGCTCTATGGCAGCGATTGCAATGACCGAGTCGGACAAGGTGCAGGCTGTAGCGGAGGTAAATGTCTTGCCACGATTCGAGCGCTATCTCCGAGCCAGGAGGTGGTGCGAAAGATTCTCTACAACAATGCACAGCGAGTCTTAAAGCTCAGGTGAATCTGGATTGTGGATTTTGGATTCCACAGGAGCAAGGCACAACCACAGAGACACAGAGACACAGAGACTCGGATGAAGCACAGAGAAGCAGACGGAACAAGAAACACTCTACCTTTTCTGTGTCCTCTCAGTGCTTCCTCTGTGTCTCTGTGCTTGTGCCTTTCCGCTTGAAATGGCTCCCCCGGAATCCAAAATCCAAAATCAGTTAGAGTCCACCCCTGAGGTAAGCAATCAGATCAGCCATCGCTTGCCGGTTTATCGTCCTTTCAAGTCCATCGGGCATAAGCGAAATGTTTGATGTGCGAATCTCGGCGACGTTTCGGCGGAGGATCGTGATCTCACCCTCACTCCCGCGCAAAGTGATCGCTCCAGGAGTCTCGTTGGCGAGAGTGCCTTCATAAACACGGCCCTCTTTTGCAGTGAGGATGTAATTTACGAAGCGGGATTCGATGGCGTAACTCGGATTCAGGATCGACGTCAGCAACTCATCTTTGGTCTTGTTGCTGATGCCGGAGAGGTCAGGCCCGACCCGTCCGCTCCCGCGCTGCGGGAGGTGGCATTTCGCGCAGTGGTTTTCAAAGACCTGTTTGCCCTGCGTCACACTACCGCGCAGATTCAAAGCATCTCGGAAGCCCGCGACCGCTGTTGCCCTGTCGCCGGTCTCCGGTTTGAATAGCTTCCGGGCACGCTCGGCGAACTCACTCACAGAATGGTTAAGCAGGCGTGCCCGGGCGGAATCATCGAGTGCCGTCATCTCGACCCGATTTGCCTCGACTGCGGCGAGCAACAGCTCCATTCTCTTTTGCTCGCTGAGCATCGCCTCCAAAACTTTCGGGCGTGCACTGGGTGAATACCTGCTCCACGAAGAGAGCAGACTCGCGCCAATCGATTCATGATCGAAAGCTGATAAGGCCTCAACCGCAGCGATCTGTATCTGCGGAGTCTCATTGGCCTCCAGGAGTTTTCGCAGGATGGGTTCCACGACGGTAAATTGCCCGCCACGCAAAGCTCGTATCGCAAGCACGCGCGGCCGCTCCATGAGGTCACTACGGAGCGCATCAACCATTGCCTTTTCGACAAGTCCTGGAATAGCGAGATGACCGGCCGTCTCCCAGGCGGCGTCCTGTAAGGGGACGACGGAGCTCTCGAGAAATTTCCGGAGTGAGGCAGCGGCTCCCTCGACCCTCAGATTCTTCACTCCCGAAAGCTGCAGAGCGCGCTCGAGACTACGTAGAATTGGCTCTGGCTGATTGACCGTCATGACGGCACGAAGGAAATGTGACAGTTCCGCGGGATCGTGTCTCGAACCGATGAGCGAGGTGAGCTGCGTGAACAACTCTTCGTTTTCAAATTTCGGGTGACTGCTGCGCAAGAGGTGGAAGAACGAAGAAGCGTCTTCATTGACCGAGCTGAGGATTGCGAGCCGAAACCATTCATCTCCGGCGTGGCGCACCGCTAGCTCCGAGAGCGCCTTCAGGGCCCGCTTGTCCTTTAACTCGCCCAGCGTAAATGCGAGCTGAAACTGAACCCGCTGATCATCGTCACTGACTTTTGAAAGAACGGAACCGCTGACCGATTGTGACTTTGAAAGAAACGGTTCTGAAAGCCGAACCGCGTGCTCGCGCACTCTCGGATGGGGATCTTTGAGAGCCCGCAAAAGAACCTGCTCGTCGAGACTGGACAGGCCTTCGAGTGTCGCCAATGCGAGCAGTCTCGCTTGCGGCAATCCACTCTGTTGCGCGAGCTCCCGCAAAAGAGGAACAGCGGTCTTATCCTGTCGGCCAACCAGTAGACGCTGGGCGGTCTGTCGATGCCAGCCGTTATTCTCTTCGAGCTGCTTGACAAGCTCAGCAACTCCCATGATGCCAAGCTGCGGTTTCAGATTGCGCTGCCGCGTTGGATGATTGGGTAACAGTCGATAAATGCGCCCCAGCTTGTCGCCCGCATAAAAGTCCATACCCTTCTTTATTTCTTCAGGAATTGACTCGGGTGTCTCGATAAAGAGCCGGTAGATATCCATCAGATAAAGATTTCCATCCGGCGCGTTGGCAAAATTGCAAGGACGGAACCAGACGTCTGTCGATGCCAGAAACTCGGTTTCGTCTTTTGACCGGCTTGCCGAGAAGCTAACGCCATTGGCCTTCAAGACATCCAGATGAACGAGATTGCCGCTGACATCGCCCGTGAAGAGGCTGCCGCTGTACTCGGCAGGAAAGACGTCGCCATTGTAGACCGTACCGCCACTTGCCGCCGTGAAATATCCGGCGACATGTTCGGTTCGATTGAGAGCTTGCTCCTGATAGCGCTGTTGCCGGAGCCGAGTTCTTTCCATGCGCCACGCCTGTGGGCCTGTCAGAGCAAACATCCGTGCTGACGGACGACCATGGTCAGAGATGTCCGCTGCATAGGCAGGAATGCTGAGCAGCGGAGCACGCGCGATGTACTTCATCGGCAGAACAACATGACGCACGTGAATCGTGTTCTGGGTGATGAATTGATTGCCCCAGTCGTCGAACGTTGAGCCGAACTGAGCGGGACCGCTTGCGGCTTCGAATTCCCCTGTCAGCGGATGGAAACGAAAATCAGCACCGCGTATCAGGACAGGTGGGTGTTCGGGATGATCCGGAGAAGTGATTCTGCCATCGTTTCCGTTTTGCGCGGCGTAGACCCAGTTATCTATTCCGTATCGAAGATTCGTGATCCGTGCTTCCGGGTTGACCTTTCCAAAGCCGGTGAAGAGCACTTTGCGGAGATCAGCGCGACCGTCATTATCCTCGTCTTTCATCCAGAGGATATCAGGAGCACTTGTCACCAGCAGTCCACCCTTCCAGGGCAGAATCCCGCTGACCTGCAACACGTGGTCGGCATAGACAGTCACCTTTTCGTATTTCCCGTCCCCATCGCTGTCTTCAAGCATTCTGATACGTGAGCGGGCTGGTGTACCCGGGGGAGGATCATCGGGGTAGTCGAGCATTTCGGCGACAAAGATGCGGCCGTTCTCGTCAAATACCATCTCAACCGGACTCATGACTTGGGGCTCGCTGAGAAAATGTTCGACCTTGAAGTCTTCGCTGAGCTTCATGGTGAGCAGTGACTGCTCTGCGCTCCGTGCCTGCGGTTCAGATGGCCCTTTCTGTCCGGTGCACGAACTCGAGACTAGAAGTAAGACAAGTAAGCCAACAAGGAGGTTGCGCGTCATTGAATTGATGTTAACGGACACTTCTTTTCACCCAATTCTGCCCGTCTGATGTAGACAAGGGGCTCGGGCTAAGAGCCCGGGGTTGAGCCGACGGATGTCAGTGTTATTTGGATCAAGATCCTGTCGTGAGACATTGGCGCGGATCCGTTATCCGGTAAGGTTGACCCATTTGCGACCGTAAAGATGAGCAGAATAAGGCGCACCTAAGTTGTAGGCTGCCGATCAGCGCGACGGTTGGCCGCAACCGGTATGGAGCCAGCAAAGGCTAGGCTTCGATCAGCAATCTCGGGCTGCCACCGTTGCGAATTACGGGCACCGTCACAATCAAGAGGAGTGCACAATGGAAACGATGCTCGCAACGAGTCTGATCCCGAGGGACGAGGCCACGACTTCGTGAGCATCTAAACACCTTCTCCGCAGCAACGTCTTTAGCGACGTTGTTGATGGACGTTGCCGCTGCGATAGGCAGGCCGATTCGATGAAAGATTCTCGGTCATGGTCGTGATCGGTTCGCACCAAGAAAGAGATCGCGTCCTTTGACCAACGCGGCAATCTTGCGGTCGGCAATCGAACGCTGGTTCATCCAGAACCCGCAGTCGGGATTGACCCAGGTGATGCGTCCGTCACCAACCATCCTGGTGGCAGACTCGATGCGTTGCGCCACTGTCTCCGGCGACTCGACGGTGTTGACCTTGATGTCAATGACACCTAAGCCGATGCCAATTCGTGGATCGAGTTCATCTTTGAAATATCGAAGCTCGTCATATCCGCGAAAGGCAAACTCGAGCAGGACATGATCGCAGTGAAGGCGATTCATGAAGCTGATCAGCTTCCGCCATTCGCCTCTCTGTATTGACTGGCCGCCATAATTCCCAAAGCAAACATGCACACCTTTTTCTTTTGCGTGGGTTGCGCCATCGAGCACAAGGTTAATTGCTGCAGCTGCCCATTCGGCTTCATCCGCGTGTCCGCTGATGTTGGCCTCGTCAATCTGAATGACCTCAGGATCGATTTCTGCGATTTGCTGTGCGAGGGAAAAAGCGATAGCCATCGCCAGATCTGCACCATTCCCGTAGTGATGGTCCATCAGCGTCTTGGTGAGCATATGCGGGCCGGTGACGGTGAACTTCATAGCATGGCTGGTGCACGCGCGCGCGCGACGATAATCGGCCGCCAGCCGAAGCGTTCCCTCGCCGACAGAAGCTTCGACGACACCCGCGGGTTCTGCGCGAAAGCGCATGCCTTCAATCTTCGCAAATTCTTCGAGGTCGCGACGCGTGATGGCAGTTCGGATGCCGGTCATGGGACGAATGAAGTACTCGATCATCCCATTTGTATCGGGGTGATTCACATCCCAGCGATAGAGCTCACCATCGGCGACAACGTCGATCCCTGCCAGTTCCTGAGTTTTGAAGACTACTTTTGTCGCGTCTATCAAACCCTGCTGGCTGGGCAGCGCGACAAGCCATGAAGGAACGGGGTAAGAACCAACCACCGTGGTTCGAATTGTGGGGTGGGACATTGTGCTCCTTTATTGCCTGCATACTTCTCTGTGTTTCTGCCGTGTCTTTGTGGTTCATATCGCTTTAACACAGAGACAACGAGCACACAGAGAACCCTGAGAAGAACCTGGAAATGTGGTTGAACTGCCGCCAAACTCCCGACCCATCACTTGAGATCGACCTTGACTGTATCTTCCCAGAAACGCCATTTCGCGTACCCGGTTCTTGGCGGGGCACCATCAAGCTGCAAACCGAATGTATTCGGCAACGCCTCCATGACAACTTTGTCCTTATACCTGATCTTTGTCATCGTCGCCGCGGAATAGTGAAGGTCTCGATCGGCCAGAGTTGCAAAGAGGTATGATGCATCAGTCTCGAAATCGCCGTAGCGCACCTTGCCCAATTCGTAAACATACCGGGGACGGAGATTGCCACGTGCGAGATCCATCTCGAGGTCGAGTTTAATGCCGAGCACATATCTCTTGGCTCCCGAAATAATCTCGAGACCAACCGCTGCCGGGAATTTGTCGACCTCGAGCAGACGAAAGCGATCAAGTGGCGACGTCTCCACACTGTTAGTCTCGTGTGGCACGAGCACTGTGACAAAGAGCTCCATATCGCCCGGCTTATAGTGGTTCGAGATTGTCTGGTAAATCGCCGTCTCATCCTGAAAATGCCTCTGCTCCGGATATGTCCCGATTGTTTTGGCTCGCCCTTCCGGAAAGCATATCAAAAGTGCTTTCTGGTCGGACAGCACTTCATCCCCGATGCGGTCGATGATCGTGTCATAGTACTGCGCTCCCTGACTGCGAATCTTTCGCGTGTGCCAGAGATTGGCAAAGGTGAGAAAATCACTTTTCAACACCTTGATTCCATCGACCACAACAAAAATGTCCAGGTCCTTGACGTAGCTGATGACCCGGTCCCATTGATAGCCCAGATCCTCGTCCGTTGCTCGAGTCCGACTCACGTCAACACCTTTGAACTTCAGGAAGTCGATCTTCTGGGTTCGGACTGGCCGGTAAGCCCCCGAGTTGCGCAGATACTCAAAGACACCTTCTTCTGTCGCGCGTTTGTTTTTGCGCGCTACTACGCGGTTGTGGAAATAGTCAGCACGATAAGCCCCCCACGGGCCGCTTGGTAAACCGCTTCGGTAGCCGCCATCGTGCAATAAGACAGAGCCACCGCTCATGAGCAGAGCGATACTGTTCTCGTCGGCATGCCCGTGATGTGCCTTCTCCTCTTCGACTGAGAGTGTGTCTCTCAAATAGTCGCGTGCGAGTAGGCCTCCCTCACCCTCATCACGATAATTAAGCAGCAGAAATGTGCTCAGCCGATCCCACCCATTTCGAAACACTACCTTCTTGCCCACAATGTCATCGAGCACTTCGACGCTTCCAGAGACTGGCCGCTTCGGGACAATCGAATCGTTAGCCCAACGATAGGCTTCTGTAAAAGCTGAGCCAGGCCCGACACCTGGAAAAACCGCGCCAGCGTTTGAAACGCGCTCCTTCGCACGTGTCAGCAATTCCTCGGCAACATACTTGTAGCGGGCATTGCCATAAAATGTCGCCGCCTTCTCATAGACAGGGATAAACCTATCCCAACCAGAGTGCCAATTCGAATCTCCAACGTCAGTGATCGAGCCGTGCGGTCCCAGCATGTTGAGGAAATAATCGAGCGCGTATTTCACCAGTGGCGACTCCAGAACTTCGGCATCGTTGGACGCATCAGCATATGAAAAGAGCGAGTAGAGCCAGACTGCGCTGTATCCGGGAGCGTCCTCGATCTCCCAGTGCGAGAGGCTGTCGCTCGCCAACGTTGCCGCCAGCTGTCGCCACTTTGGAGCGTTCGGGTGATTTGCAAGAGCGAGCGCACCGTAAGCAAGACTCTCGGCGCGCAACATTGCGCGGTTGTGAGCACCCCATTCGGGGAAGTAGAGGATGTGGTCCAGACTGAAGGCCAGCTCCTTCTCGATCTTTTCACGTCCTCTCGCGTCGAGCACTCCACTTTTCTTGAGCCGCAGATACGCGCGCGCGTAAGCCGGCATAATAAAGAAATTCGAGATCGCCGGAACGCCATCCCGGTATTCAACGCGCTTTGACTGATATTCCTTTGGGTAGAACTCTCGTAAATCACCAAAGGCGACAAGAATATCGCGTGCCTTCTCCGCGTAAGCGATCTCACTGGTTTCCAGATAGAGAAACGCGAGGATATCCGCAAGGTAGATAGGATGACCGGGTGCGTCATAGCCCCAAAGCTCGCTCGGTTTCGTCTCTTGTTTCCAGGTAGCGATGACCTGAGGGTTCTCCTGCCAGCCCTTTTCTGCTGCTTGCCTGATATATCGCAGGTAGTCCGCCTTCGTCGTCTGCGCCCAAAGCGTGCCCGGCAGCATTATGAACAACGCGAGGAGGAGCAGGGATCGAGGTGAATTAGACATTAGTTCTCCGATTTAGACGATTTTTTCGAGGAGGCACCGCCTGTAAGCGCACGCCTGAAGCCAGTTGGCAACACTGCTTCGAGGTGGAAGGGTAGTTACGCAAACACTCCACCTCAACACACATACAGGCTCGCTAAGCAGTTTACCCATTCTTAGTTCCCTTAGCCAAAGCCGCGCAAAAAAAAGAGTCTCCGGGAAGATTTGCATCCAGGGACTCTCCGGCAAGATTCCTGCAATCAAAAACCTGAGTCCGATGCCTGCTGCCGTTTCCGCTCCAGCGAAGTGCGGGCGGAGTCATCAGCTCATTCTGCAGACTCCTTCCCACACTGTTTTCCCGAAATTCACGCAAACCCATCACGTCGAACACTATCGCCTGAATACAGAGATCGGCCAAGGCACGATCGAAGCCCCGCGGACCGGCGCGTAATGCGAGCGGTGGCAACTTGCCATTGTTTCCGTAGAGGACCGGGGAATCGCCGGCAGGCGGCAACCGCCTGATGATTTTCGATGGAGGCCCCGCCGCGAGCCGAGTTTGACGCCGAGCGGCAAAATCTTGCACATTGGCCTAATCTCTTGACACAACGCACCGCGTCCAATAAGTTTAGGGCATCAACGACTGACAGTTCACGAGCTTTCTGGGATCGCGTATCCGACAATCAGGTCATTTCGCAGCAATCAAGAAGAATTGCGGGCTCGCCGTTGCGTGAACCTGACCGCTAACCATGAAAACACTACGAGGTAATGCGATGAAGATCATTCGCCCAACGATCCCGACTCTGTGTCTGCTGCTTCTGACATGCAGTATTGCATTCGCACAGCTCACTGGTGGCTCGATGACCGGGACGGTCGCTGATTCCAGCGGCGGTGTGGTGGCAAAAGCCAAAGTGACGGCCACGCACTTGAGATCTGGACGCGTTTCTGAAACTACGACAACCAGTGAGGGTTTGTATGTGCTGCCTAGCCTGGAGGTTGGCCCGTACAATGTCGCCGTCGAAGCGCCGGGCTTTAAGAAACTGACGCTCACCGGCGTTGTGGTCTCAATCGGCGTCCGTTCCGTGGCCGATGCGAAGCTTGAGGCCGGAAGCGTTTCCGACACAGTGACCATCACGGCTGACGGCCCGCAACTGCAATCAACGACCACCGAAGTCGGGGTCAGTTTTTCGCCCAAGCTCTTCAACGACGCGCCGGTTTCCGCTGGCGGCATTCGTAATATGGAATCGTTTGTCAGCTTCCAACCTGGCGTGACTTATGGAGCGGGTTCGGAAGGTGGAATCTCCGGCGGCGCTCGTCGCGCCAAGGAAATTCTGCTCGACGGCGCGAACATGACCAACCCCGAATCCGGCGGCGTCATTTTCAACGGCTATCCCGCTTTTGAATCCATTGGGGAGTTTCGTCTGATCAATAACACCTTCGCGGCTGAATATGGACGCACCGGTGGAGGCATTGAATCCTTTGTGACCAAATCCGGTGGCAATCAATTTCATGGCAATGTATTCGACTTCCATACGAGCAGCGCGCTCAATGCTGCTGATTGGGCCGGAAAGGCCAGTTCAACCGCAGCTAACCCGGTTTTCAGAAAGCCTCCATTCCACGGCAATAACTACGGTGCAACGCTGGGGGGGCCCATTTTTTTGCCGAAGAAGATTTTTGGGCCAATCGGCGGCTATAACGAAAGCAAGAGCAAAACGTTCTTCTTATTCACCACGGACAATTTTCGCCGCGCCAGCGCGTCTTCGAGCTTTATTACCGTGCCAACGCTTAAGATGCGCCAGGGCGATTTTTCAGAATACCTGCCTGGAAAGTTGATCTACGATCCTGTGACGAGGATCCCGTTTGCTGGCAACGTCATCTCGCCCGGTCGGTTCAGCAACGTCACCAAGAACATCCTGTCACTGATCCCCCCCCCGACGAATGGAAATCTCGTCCAGAACTATTTGCAGACAACCACCAGCGTCAACAAACAGGATTCCTGGAGCATCAAGATCAACCAGAACATCGGCTCGCGGCACCTGATCAGCGGTTATTATACGCAGCAGTACATCGGCGCGATCGTGACCGGTCCACTACCCGATCCGTTACTCGGCGCGGGCGGCAATGCCTTCAGCCCGAACAAACCGATCTTTGTGCGCTTCAATTATGATTGGATTGTGACGCCGACCTCGAGCTTGCACATCAGCTACGGCATCACCAAGCTGCGCTCGTATTTTGAAAACCAGAGCGTGGGCCAGGGCTGGCCACAGCGCCTGGGGTTGAAAGGCGTCCAGCAAGTCGGCACCGACGCTTTCCCGGTCGTGAACTTTTCCGGCGTGTATCAGGCGCTGGCGGACACGAACGGAACCAAGACCAATGGCACGCAGTTCAATCTGACCGATCACGTACGAGCGGATTACAGCTTGGTGAAAGGCAACTTCAACTGGAAGTTCGGTATTGACAAACGGTGGATGCGCACGACGGGCCTGGCTTTGCCGTCGGGCTCGTTCGACGATGCTGGCGTCCAAGGTGTCTTCAATTTCGCCGCCAACCAAACCGCTTCGTCCACGGGCACGGGAGGCGATCCTTTTGCCAGCTTCCTGCTGGGCCTGGTCAACACTTCTTCTCGCACCTTCAACGGAACGGGCATCTCTGCGAAGTTCGGATACAACGCAGCGTATGCTCAAACGGATTGGAAAATCCGTCCCAACGTGACGGTCAACCTGGGCTTCCGATACGAGATTCCAACTCCGCGGCAAACAAATCCCATCGGCTCTTTCACTTCATTCGATCCGACCGTTACGGATCCCCGGTCGGGCTTGAAAGGCGCATTGGCATATTTGGGAGATTGCAACGGCTGCAACGGCAAGGAGCGCTTCGGCGAGATTGACTATTCGTCATACGGGCCGCGCCTGGGGGTGGCATGGGCAATTAATCAGAAAACGGTATTCCGGCTGGGCTACGGCATCTATTATGCCGCAGGCAATGGTTTGATGGGTGGTTTCTGTTTGCGGTGCGCAACTGGTTTCGCGACGGTTGCGGACGGAGTCAGCGGATTGCAGTGGGACAATGGTTTTGTCGCCAACCCCAACTTCATCCCGCCTGGCGTCATCAATCCGTCGGCGGGCAACGCGGCTGACGAGATCTATTACATCAACCCGAAGTCCGGTGTTGCGCCGCGTTTCCAGAACTGGAGCATCGGATTCCAACGTGAATTGCCGTTTAAATTCGTGGCCGAAGCCACCTACATCGGAATGCGCGGGACACGGCTTTCGTCGAACCATTTCTCATTGAACCTTCTGGATGCGAAGCACTACGCGCTGGGCGATCTCCTCTTCAAATACATTGACGATCCAGCGGTCGTCGCCGCGGGCTTCAGATCGCCGTACCCCAATTTCATTGCTGACTGGGGCAAGACGAGCACGACGTCGGGCGCGACGCTCGCACGTGCCTTGCGTCCCTACCCGCACATCAACGGGCCGCTCAGCGATGAATATAATCCGGTTGGCAGTTCCTGGTACGACTCGCTGCAGCTGAAATTGGATCGCCGTTTCGGCAATCTGTTTACCGAAATCAACTACACCTGGTCGAAGTCATTGACCAATGGCTCCGGTTCGCAAACGGGCGGCGATTCCAACAACCGCAACCCGAAAACCGACCGCTCTATCTCAACTCTTGGAGAAGAAGGTGTGTTGGCGCTTGAAAAGAGCCTCCAATACTCGGACGTTCCACATATCCTGAACATCATCGCGGCGGTTGACTTGCCGTTTGGCAAAGGAAAGAGATTCCTTTCCGGCGGCGGCTTCATTGACCGGCTGGTCGGTGGTTGGACAGTTTCTTTCCTCGGAAGCTATAGCTCGGGGGCGTTGTTCCTGCTCAATGCTCAGACCAATACATATCCCAACTGGGGATTTGCTTACGGTCGCAAGCGCGTCAACATCGTTCCCGGCAAAGCGATTCGGACGGGGATCAGCCGTCAGGACCTCGATCCGCGCGCCGGATTGTCAGGAGGCGTTTTTGATCGAACCAAATCAACAAATTGGTTGACTAACGACTTCTATTCGATCCCCGGGCAGTTCCAGCTAGGCAATTCGCCTGTCTACTTAGACGAATTGCGCAATCCAAGAGTTTACAATGACAACATGGGCTTCATTAAGCGGACACGGATTTCCGAGACCGTCAATTTTGAGGTTCGCGCGGAATTCTTCAACATCTTCAACCGCACGAACTTCGGATTTGGCGGCGTTCCATTTCGGCCCGCGACAGGCACAGGCACCCCAGTTAATAACTTCGGCATTCCGACAGGTGTCCGCACCGGTCCACGGAGCGGGCAAATCATGGTGAGGCTCAATTTCTAATTTCAGGCGTCAAAGCCGATAATCTGTCAATGGGCTGGCGGTTCACCGCCAGCCCATTTATTTTTCTACGAACTAAACAAACCACAACAGCCTGATTACGCTGGCGACAGCAGCTACGCCACGGCGGGCGAATCACTGCCGCACCTGCATCAACGCCGTGCGGGAAAAAAGCACCAAGCTCAAAGGCAACTCCTGCGGGGCTCTCTCCTCGACAGATACTCGATCAAGGTGCGATGCGCGCCGTGGGCAGGTGACGGAACGGGCAGCCGTGACGCTGTTCCAATTGCTTCTCTCCTCCTTCGACAAACCTTTGCCAAAGCTCAGTGGGTTTCGGCTTATGGGTTATCGCCTTCTCCGCTCAGCCGGTTACTTGTTGACGGACAACTTTGAAAGGTGATCGCCTTTCAGTTCACGAGACAGGCGGACTTTTCCCGGCGCACCGAAGAACGCGAACGAGAAGGGGGTTCGTCCAATCCGCGATGACCCTATACGAATCAGATCGCGCCTTCTATGATTCGTCATGTTATGACTTCAAACGACAGCGGTCTTTGCTTTTTGGACGCGGTTGAACTCGCGCGCATGGTAAGGGAGCGCGAAGTTTCCGCAGTTGAGCTCATGACAGCGTTTCTGGAACGGATAGAATGCGTCAATCCAACCGTCAATGCCATTCCGACACGCGTCGACGATGATCTCGCGCTCGAGTCCGCGCGAAAAGCCGATGAACTTCTGTCACGCGGTCAAACGCCGGGTCCTCTGCACGGACTGCCGCACGCTGTCAAAGATCTTGCGTCAACTGCGGGCATCAGAACGACGCAGGGCTCGCGCATCTATCGCGATTTCATCCCGGAAACAGATGATCTCTTCGTCGAGCGGTTGAAGGCAGCGGGAGCGATCATCATTGGCAAGACAAACGTCCCGGAGTTTGGAGCCGGCTCTCATACATATAATGAGGTCTTTGGCGCGACCCTCAATCCCTACGACCTGACCAAAACCAGCGGCGGCAGTAGCGGGGGTGCCGCGGCGGCACTTGCCACGGGGATGGTACCGCTTGCGGATGGCAGCGACCTCGGTGGCTCGCTCAGAAACCCCGCCAGCTTTTGTAATGTCGTCGGTTTTCGGCCCTCTCCCGGCCGAGTGCCGATCTATCCAACCGAGATGGCCTGGAACACATTAGCGGTGGTGGGCCCAATGGGACGGACTGTGCGCGATGCTGCATTGCTGCTTTCGGTCATGGCCGGTCCCGACCCCCGCGTTCCCATTTCGATCGAAGAAACCGGTGCCTCTTTTAATGCCGCACTGGGACGGGATCTAAAGGGTGTTCGTTTGGCCTGGAGCAGCAATCTCGGTCGCTATCCAGTTGAACCCGAGGTGACGGAGGTATGTCAACGCGCACTGCCGATCCTGGAATCGCTGGGATGTGTAGTGGAGGCGGCGGAACCTGATTTTACTGGTGCTGATGAAACGTTCCAAACTCTGCGTGCCTGGATGTTCGCTCAAAGTCGCGGTGAGGATCTCCGTCGCCATCGGGACCTTATCAAGGAAACGGTTATTTGGAATGTTGAGAAGGGGATGTCGCTGACCGGAAGCGACATCGCACGCGCCGAAACAAAGCGTACAGAACTGTTTCAGCGAGTTCTCAGTTTCATGAACGGTTACGATTTTCTCATCCTCCCCGTCTCACAAGTCGCGCCATTCCCCGTCGAGACTGACTGGGTCCGTCAAATCAACGGCATTCCTATGCAATCCTACATCGACTGGATGGCCAGTTGCTACGCGATCACGCTGACCGGTCTTCCGGCAATATCGGTTCCCTGCGGCTTCACCGCAGACGGGCTTCCCGTCGGTCTGCAGATCGTTGGCCGGCATCATCGAGACTACGACGTGCTCCAGCTGGCATACGCCTTTGAACAAGCGACAGGATACGGACGGCGCCGACCGACACTCTGAGTCGGATCGCAGCGGTTGGCCGAGAGTATCGGACGGAGACGGGGACGGGGACGGGTGACTTTGTTGCGTGTGCATGTAAATTTTGCTACGCTTCGAGATTCGCTGGCCCGGTGATGAAACTGGTAGACATGCAGCACTTAGAATGCTGTGCTTAATCGCGTGTGGGTTCGAATCCCTCCCGGGCCATGAAGCAGTTTAAGGAACGCCGTTTGGTATGAAGGGAAGTTGCACTTGAAAGTAGAAGTTGCGGTTGCGGAAGCGTCGCAGTGTAAAAAGGATCTGACAATTGAAGTGCCCGCCGAAGAGGTCAAGGCAGAGTTTGACAAGAGCTACCAGGAGTTTGCCCGCTATGCAAAAGTGCCTGGGTTTCGGCCCGGTCATGTGCCTTTGACCATCGTCAAGCAGCGTTTTGCCAGGGACATCAAGGAGGGAGTGCTTGAGCACCTTCTGCCTCACGCTCTCCAGCATGCCATCGTCGACAACAACCTGCGTGTCATTGGCTCACCCGACATCAGCGACGTCTCGGTCTCCGATGGCCAGCCCCTCCGGTTTAAGGCCACGGTTGAAGTACTTCCGGATTTCGATCTGAAGGAATACAGAGGGTTGAAGCTGAAGCGGATGGTCGTCCCCGTAACCGAGGAAGACATCGATGAAGTGCTCGGGAATATGCGTGAGTCCTCGGCGCGACTGGTACCCGTCGAGGATCGGCCCTCGCAGACGGGTGATACCGTCTCAGTTAATTTGATCGGCAAATACGTCCAGCCACTCGAGGAAGAAGACCTCAAGGCTGATGACGTTGCGATCGAGCTCGGAGCTGATGGCGTACAGGCCGAATTCAACGACAGCCTGACAGGAGTCAAGGCCGATGAAACGCGAGAGTTTCGTGTGGTCTATGCTGCGGATTTTTCTTCTCCGGGACTTACCGGAAAGACAATCGACTTTACCGCAAGCGTTGTTGCGGTTCGACGCAAGGAATTGCCGGCGATCGACGATGAATTCGCGAGGAGTGTTGACGGCTCTGAAACGATCGGAGAGCTGCGTGAAAAGGTCCGCGAAGGACTGTCGACAAACTCTGCTGCGGCAACTGAGCGTCACCTTCGGCAGGGTGCCATTGAGGAAATATTGAGCGGCTACGACTTCGCTGTCCCTGACTCGTTGGTGGAACAGCAAGCGTCCGAGTTATTGCGCGAACTCGCCTACGAGATGTTCAGAAACGGTGTTCCGCGCCAGTCGATCAAGGACCTCAACTGGGTAGAGCGTCGTGAGGAAGCTCAGGAGCGCGCGGTGCGCGACGTACGCGCGGCGCTGGTCTTTGAGCGGATCGGCGAAGCGGAAGAAATTGACGCGACAGATGAGGAAGTTGATGCGGAGATCGAACGCCTCGCAGCTGCAAGTGGTGACGCGGTAGAGGCCGTGCGGGCCCGCTTGACAAAGGATGAGGCCCTGTCTAGTATCAAAAACAGGTTGCGACATCAGAAAACTTTGGACGCAGTGATCAAAAGCGCTGAAGTCACGATCGAAGAAGTCAGTAAGAACCAGACTGAGCCGGGCGAATCACCCGAGCTTCCGCCGCAACCAGATCAATCACCAGAACAAGCCTGATCGTGACCGGCTGATCGTCTCGACCCCCTTTTTTTGCGAGCGATCATGGAGCGCCGCGATCTTTTCTCTCCTTAGCGCGCCGTCAACGTGCAGCAGCGCGTCACAGGGTGATCCCCAGAAACCATTTCTCAGTGTGGGTCGCAAACTCAGGACTCCAATCGGAGCTTGCGAGTAATCAGGGCGATCTTAGCGATTTCAGGGTATTATCAGAGATATGATGATTGAACCACGTAATCACCTGGTGCCAATGGTGGTCGAGCAGACTGCGCGGGGAGAACGCGCATTTGATATTTACTCTCGACTGCTGAAAGAACACATAATCTTTATCGGGACGCCAATCGACGACACGATTGCTAATCTGGTCGTCGCTCAATTGCTGTTTCTAGAGTCGGCGGACCCGGATCGGGATATCTCACGCTACAT